>NZ_JBFAXA010000002.1:0-268994 GCF_040689265.1 Streptomyces sp. NPDC052012 | reverse complement strand
GGCGCCGCCACCGGTGTGCATGCCACCGTGCGGCTTGTCGTGCTTGCTGTCCTCGTCGTGCTCCTTGCTGTAAGAAGACTTGTCGTGGTCCCCGTCACCCGTGTGATCGGCGTAGGCTGCGGGCGCGGCGATCGCGAGGGCCGCCGTGGCCGTCGCGGTGGCGAGCACCATGCGGGCAGAGCGCATCTGGAGTTCCTTCCATCGGTGGCCGGGCTGCTGACTCCTCGTCAGCACGATTGACCCGGCATCGACGTGATCCAACGTCAGCCAAGTCGGCGCCGCTCACCATCCGGGACGTACACACGGGTTAACAACCCATCCCTATGGCGGCACGTTCGGCCCCACCGGCGCCGTGCCCCGCGGCTCCCCCGCACCGTCTTGCCCCGCCCCCCGCCGCCACCTAGCCTGACTTTGTGCCGCTAATAAACAAAACCCGTTCGCACAGCGCCGTGCCGGGTACCGACCTCGTCCGGCTCCGTCTCGCCCTGACCGCTTTCTTCGCCCTCGACGGCTTCGTCTTCGCCGGCTGGGTGGTCCGCATCCCCGCCATCAAGGAACAGACCGGCGCCTCCACGAGCGCGCTCGGTCTCGCCCTGCTCGGCGTCTCCGCCGGTGCCGTGGTCACCATGACGCTCACCGGCCGCCTGTGCCGCCGCTACGGCAGCCACCTCGTCACCGTGGTGTGCGCGGTCCTGCTCTGCCTCAGCGTCGGCCTGCCCCCGCTGACCCACTCCGCGCTGACGCTCGGCGCGGTGCTGCTGCTGTTCGGGGCGGCCTACGGCGGCATCAACGTGGCGTTCAACAGCGCCGCCGTCGATCTGGTCGCGGCGCTGCGGCGGCCGGTCATGCCGAGCTTCCACGCCGCGTTCAGTCTCGGCGGCATGCTCGGCGCGGGCCTGGGCGCGCTGGTGGCCGGCTCGCTCTCGCCCACCCGGCATCTGTGGACGCTGGCCGTCGCCGGGCTGGTGGTGACGGCGATCGCGGGGCGGGCCCTCATGCGCTGCGAGCCGCTGACGCCGGCCGACCGGGGGCGGGGGCAGCAGGCCACGCCGCGCCGGCTGGACCGGCGTACCCGGGCGTTGGTGATCGTGTTCGGGCTGATCGCACTGTGCACGGCGTACGGCGAGGGAGCGCTGGCCGACTGGGGTGCGCTCCACCTGGAGCAGGACCTCGGCGCCTCGCCGGGCGCGGCGGCCGTCGGGTATTCCTGCTTCGCTCTCGCCATGACCGTCGGGCGGCTCACCGGGACGACGCTGCTGGAACGGCTCGGACGGACCCGGACCGTCGTCGTGGGCGGCACCACCGCGTGCGCCGGGATGCTGCTGGGGGCGCTCGCGCCCTCCCTGTGGGCCGCCCTGCTCGGCTACGCCGTCACGGGGATCGGTCTCGCCAACCTCTTTCCCGTGGCCGTCGAACGGGCGGGCGCGCTGGCGGGGCCGAGCGGCGTCGCGACGGCCTCCACCCTCGGCTACGGCGGCATGCTTCTCGGACCGCCGGCGATCGGCTTCATGGCCGACTGGTTCAGCCTTCCGGCGGCGCTGACCAGCGTGGCGATACTCGCGGGGGTGGCGACGGTGATCGGATTCGCGACCCGACGGGTGGGCTGAGGCCGAGCCGGGGTACCCGGTGTCCCGCGCCGCCGCCGGCCGGGCGTCGCGCCGCGTGCGACAGGCCGCCGCCGGCCACGGTACGGCCGCACCGTACGGCCGGCCGTCGGGCGTGCGGGCGGCCGTAGGACGTGCGGGCGGCGGGCCGAGGTACGTGAGAGCCGTCGTGGGACTAGGGAGAGAACCGTGAGCGAGCAGCAGAATCCCGTCGGGCAGCATCCGACCCCCGATTTCCCCTCCCAGGACCAGCCGCATCCGGGCTGGACCGGCCCCATGGATCCGCCGCCGGACCACGGCGAGGACACCTACCGCGGCAGCGGGCGGCTCGACGGCCGCAAGGCCGTGATCACCGGCGGGGACTCCGGAATCGGGCGGGCGGTCGCGCTGGCCTTCGCGCGTGAGGGGGCCGATGTGCTGTTCACGCACCTGGACGGCGAGAAGGAGGATGCCGCCGAGACCGCGCGGTGGGTCGAGGAGGCCGGCCGGCGTGCCGTGCCCGTCTCGTGCGACGTGCGCGAGGAGGAGAACTGCCGGGCGCTGATCGACCGTGCCGTGTCGGAGTTCGGGCGGGTCGACATCCTGGTGAACAACGCGGCGTACCAGATGTCGCAGCCCGACGGCATCGAGGCGATCTCCACGGAGCAGTTCGACCGGGTGATGCGCACCAACCTGTACGGCATGTTCTGGCTGTGCAAGTTCGCCCTGCCGCACATGCCGGAGGGCGGGAGCATCATCAACTCCACCTCGGTGCAGGCGTACAAGCCGAGCCCTCATCTGCTGGACTATGCCACGACGAAGGGGGCGATCGTCACCTTCACCCAGGGGCTGGCGCAGATGCTGATCGAGCGGGGCATCCGGGTCAACGCCGTCGCACCGGGACCGGTGTGGACGCCGCTGATCCCGGCGACGCTGCCCGACACGAAGGAGTTCGGCAAGCAGGCACCGATCGGGCGGCCCGCCCAGCCGGCCGAGATGGCTCCGGCCTACGTGTTCCTCGCCTCCCAGGAGGCGTCGTACATCACCGCGGAGATCGTGAACGCGACGGGGGGCACGCCACTGCCGTAGGGCGGGGCGCCGGTCCGCGGCTCGGGTTGGTGTGTGCTCCATGCGGCACACTCCTTGCCATGGACACTGCCTGGTTCCTGGGAATCCTGGACAAAGAAGGCCAGTTGCTGGCCACCGCCGCCGAGGAGGCCGGTGCCGACGCCGTCGTGCCGACGTGCCCGGGGTGGCGGATCCGCGACCTGCTGCGGCACACCGGTGTCGTGCACCGGTGGGCCGCCGGTTTCGTCGCCGAGGGGCACACCGCGCCGCGCCCGATGGGCGAGGAGCCGGCGCTCGACGGTCCGGAGCTGGTGGCCTGGTACCGCGACAGTCACCGCCGGCTGGTAGACACGCTCGCCGGCGCGGCGCCCGACGTGGAGTGCTTCACCTTCCTGCCCGGTGCGCCGTCCGCGCTCGCCTTCTGGACCCGCCGCCAGGCGCACGAGACGGCCGTGCACCGCTTCGACGCCGAGTCGGCGCGCGGCGGCGCCTCCACTCCGGTCGGCACGGACTTCGCGGTGGACGGCATCGACGAGCTGCTGCGCGGCTTCCACGCGCGCCGCAAGAGCCGGGTGCGCAGCGAGACGCCGCGGGTGCTGCGCGTGCGGGTCACCGACGCGGACGCCGTATGGACCGTGCGGGTCTCCCAGGATCCGCCGGTGACCGTGCGGGGCGCGGACGGGGAGGCCGGCGGGGACGTGGAGTGTGAACTGAGCGGTCCTGCCGAGCAGTTGTATCTGGCGTTGTGGAACCGGGCGCCCGTGCCCGGCGTTTCGGGGGACCCGGCGCTTGCCGAGCTGTGGCGGGAGACCTCCGCCGTGATCTGAGGCCGTTCAGTCAACCACGAGCATCCGGGCCAGTACCGCGCGCTGCACCGGCAGTACCTCGCCGTGCAGTGCGCGGCCCTTCCCCGTGAGCGACACCCTGACGCCTCTGCGGTCCTCCGGGCACATACCCCGTTCGACCAGGCCCTCCTTCTCCAGCCGCGCGATCAGGCGGGACAGCGCGCTCTGGCTCAGGTGGACCCGCTCGGAGATCTCCTGGACGCGGTAGGAGCAGCCCTGCTCCGCGCTGCTCTCCGCGAGGATGTCGAGGACCTCGAAGTCGCTGGCGCACAGGCCGTGTTCGTGCAGGGCACGGTCGATCTCGCACTGGGTGCGGGCGTGCAGGGCCAGGAGGTCCCGCCACTGTTCCACGAGCTCCTGATCGACCTGCTTCACCGCCATGGCCGCACCGTAGCAGAGCCGCTGATTTATTGCATCCGAATTAAATGCGCTTGCATTCGATGCGCATGCATGAAAATCTCTGGGGCATGACCTCTCCGCTCACCACCTCCACGCCAGAAGGGCGTTGGACTCCCCGGCTGTGGGGCACCCTCCTCGTGCTCTGCGCCGCCATGTTCCTGGACGCGCTGGACGTGTCCATGGTCGGCGTGGCCCTGCCGTCCATCGGCGCCGACCTCGGGCTGTCGACCTCGTCCCTGCAATGGATCGTCAGCGGCTACATCCTCGGCTACGGCGGCCTGCTGCTCCTCGGCGGTCGCGCCGCCGACCTGCTGGGCCGGCGCCAGGTGTTCCTGGTCGCCCTCGGAGTCTTCGCCGTCGCCTCGCTGCTCGGCGGTCTCGTCGACTCCGGTCCGCTGCTGATCGCCAGCCGGTTCGTCAAGGGCCTGAGCGCGGCGTTCACCGCGCCTGCCGGGCTGTCCATCATCACCACGACGTTTCCCGAGGGGCCGCTGCGCAACCGGGCGTTGTCCATCTACACGACGTGCGGCGCCGCCGGGTATTCGATGGGACTGGTCTTCTCCGGGCTGCTCACCGAGGCCAGCTGGCGGCTCACCATGCTGCTGCCCGCGCCGATCGCGCTGATCGCTCTGGTCGTGGGCATGAGGCTGCTGCCCCGCACCCAGCGTGAGCGCAACCGGGGCGGCTACGACATTCCGGGAGCCGTGCTCGGCACCGGGTCGATGCTGCTGCTCGTCTTCACCGTCGTCCAGGCGCCCGAGGTGGGCTGGGGTTCGGGGCGTACCGTCGTGTCGTTCGCGGCCGTCGTCCTGCTGCTCGCGGTGTTCGTGGCCGTCGAGCGGCGCAGTGCCAGCCCGCTGATCCGGCTCGGGGTGCTGCGCTCGGGGCCGCAGGTGCGGGCCCAGCTGGGGGCTCTGACGTTCGTCGGCAGCTACATCGGGTTCCAGTTCCTGGTCACGCTGTACATGCAGCAGCTGCTGGGGTGGTCCGCGCTGCACACGGCGCTCGCCTTCCTTCCGGCGGGTGCGCTGGTGGCGCTGTCCGCGACCAAGGTGGGTGCCGTCATCGACCGGTTCGGCACCGCGCGGCTGATCGTGCTGGGCTTCGCCCTGATGGTCGCCGGGTACGTGCTGTTCCTGCGCATCGACCTCGATCCGGGGTACGCGGCGGTGATCCTGCCGACCATGCTGCTCGTCGGCTCGGGCTTCGCCCTGACCTTCCCCTCGCTCAACGTCCAGGCGACGAACGGTGTCGACGAGCACGAGCAGGGCATGGTGTCCGGGCTGCTCAACACGTCTGTCCAGGTGGGCGGTGCGCTGTTCCTGGCGGTGGTGACGGCGGTGGTGACCGCGCACGCGCCGGCCCAGGCGGATCCGCAGGCCGTGCTGGACAGCTACCGGCCCGGGTTGGTCGTGGTGACCGGGATCGCCGTTGCCGGGCTGCTGATATCGCTCAGCGGGCTGCGGGGGCGGCGTGGTGGCCCGTCCGTCGTTGTCGCCAAGTCCACCTCGCGGGAGGCGGAGACGGAGCGCGTCGGCGCGCCGTGACCAGGGGGTCCGCCTCCGATGCGTGCGCCCGGCGGGGTGGCTTGTCCCGCCGGGCGCACGCCTGTGGGGCGGTGCCGGCTGCGGTTCTGTTCGGCGTCCGGGTGGTCAGTGTGCTGGTGCGCTTTCGGCGGCATATCGCGGAGCGAGCCGGTGGGTCGGTGCCGCGGCGGTAATGCGCAGCCCGCCGCAGTCGCGCCCCTCCCTGTGTTGCCACAGTGGGGCGGCGTGGGGGCCAGGTGAGCGGCGGGCTGCGCCGTACCACCACGTCCCCTTGCGTCGTCTCGCGGCTGCCGGTCAGCCCAGCCAGCCCGGGCGGACCAGGCCGGATTCGTAGGCCATGACCACCAGTTGGGCGCGGTCGCGGGCGCCCAGTTTGACCATGGTGCGGCTGACGTGGGTCTTGGCGGTGAGGGGGCTGACGACCAGGCGGCGGGCGATCTCCTCGTTGGACAGGCCGATGCCGACCAGTGCCATCACCTCCCGTTCCCGCTCGGTGAGGTGCCCGAGGGCGTCGGCGGCGGCCGGTTCCTTGGAGCGGGCCGCGAACTCGGCGATCAGGCGGCGGGTCACGCCGGGCGAGAGGAGGGCGTCACCCGCGACCACCGCTCGGACCGCGCGCAGGAGTTCCTCCGGTTCGGTGTCCTTGACCAGGAAGCCCGAGGCGCCGGAGCGGATCGCCTCGAAGACGTACTCGTCCAGTTCGAAGGTGGTGAGCATGACCACCTTCACATCGGCCAGGTCCGGGTCGCCGGTGACCTGGCGGGTGGCGGCCAGGCCGTCGAGTGCGGGCATGCGGATGTCCATCAGGACGACGTCCGGGCGCAGTTCGCGGATCAGCCGTACTGCCTCCCGGCCGTCGGCCGCCTCCCCGGCCACCTCGATGTCGGGCTGTGCGTCGAGCAGGGCGCGGAAGCCGGCGCGGACCAGTGACTGGTCGTCGGCGAGCAGTACGCGGATCACCGGTCCTCCTGTGACGTGAGCGGGAGGACGGCGAGCACGCGGAAGCCGCCGTCCGGGCGCGGGCCCGCCTCGATGGTGCCATCCAGTGCCGCGGCCCGCTCCCGCATTCCGGCCAGTCCGTTGCCGCTGCCACCCGCGTCGGCGCCACTGGCGGGCCCGTCGTCGTCGATGCACAGACGAAGCCGCCCCTCGCGCTCCTCGAGATGTACGCGCGCGTGCCGTGACCGGGAGTGCCGTACGACGTTGGTGAGGGCCTCCTGGACGATGCGGAAGGCGGCGAGGTCCGCGCCGGGCGGGAGTTCGGGGGGCTCGCCCTCGACCGTGACGGTGAGGCCCGCGGCGGCTGCTTGTTCGACCAGCTCCGGCAGTCGGTCCAGGCCGGGAGCCGGGGCGCGGGGTGCCGCGCCGGGCGCGCGGAGGGTGTCGAGCACCTGGCGGACCTCTCCGAGCGCCTCCTTGCTCTTGTCCTTGATGGTGCTGAGCGCCGTCCGTGCCTGCTCGAGGTCGCTGTCCAGGAGGGCGAGTCCCACGCCCGCCTGCACATTGATCACGGAGATGCTGTGGGCGAGCACGTCGTGCAGCTCGCGGGCGATGCGCAGGCGTTCCTCGTCCGCGCGCCGGCGTGCCGCCTGGGCCCGTTCGGCTCTCTCCCGCGCCCATTGCTCGCGCCGGGTGCGGGCCAGTTCCGACACCGCGACCAGGGCGACCACCCACGTGGCGATCACGATCTCCTGGTTCCAGGAGGCGGCCGAGTCGGCGGCGGGTGGCAGCCAGCGGTAGAGCACATGGGAGAGGAGGAGGTGGCCCGCCCAGAGCGTTCCCATCGCCGCCCAGGCTGCACGCCGGTGTCCGGCCACGATGGCGGTGAAGCAGGCCACGGCGACGGTCAGGAACACCGGGCCGTACGGGTATCCGGCGCCGAGGTAGAGGAGGACGACGGCGACGGTGCCGAAGAGCACAGGTACGGGACGGCGGTGGCGCAGCAGGAGAACGGCGCCCGCCGCGAACAGCAGGAGCCTGGCGAACGGGTCAAGGGCGACGCGCTCGCCCTCCTGGGCGTGGGCGGCGAAGGTGGAGCCGGCCATGACGAAGGCCGTGATCAGGACGGTGGTGATCCAGGGCAGGCGGGCCCGGCCGTCCGCGCCGGGCTGTGCGGCCAGGTCGTCCCGACCGCGTGGGCCGTACCGCCACGCCGCCTGCGGTCCGCGGCGCCACCACTCCGGCGGCCTGATCCGGCGGGCTCCGCTCCCCGGTTGCTCGTCCATGTCCGTCACGCTAGACGCCGGGCGGCCCGAGCGGCGTCACCCGGGCGTGGTGATCACGCGTACTCCCGGCGAAGTACGAGCACCGGGTGCCTGTGTCAGCGGGCGCCGGGTGCCTATGTCAGACCGACGGAGTGGGCGAGCTGTGCCGCCGCATGGCGGAAGAAGCGCTCGCGGTCCTCCACCACCCGGTTGAACTGGCCGAAGAGCTCGAAGCCGACCAGTCCGAACAGCTGGGCCCAGGCGGCGACCATCGCCGCCGCGGTCTCCGGCGGCAGGTCGGGAGCGAAGTCGGCGGCCATCCGCTCGGCCTCGGGGCGGAGTTCGGGCGGCAGTGCGGGCTCGGTGAGACGCGACTCCCGGTGCGCCTCGCGGAGGATGGCGATGAGGGCGAGGGCGACGCGGGAAGCGGCCGGGACGGTGGTGCGGGGTGCGATGTAGCCGGGCACCGGTGTGCCGTAGATCAGGGCGTATTCGTGCGGGTGGGTCAGGGCCCAGGTGCGTACGGCCTCGCAGATGGCGATCCAGCGCCGGGACGGTGGGGCGTCGGCGTCCGTCGCGGCGCGGGCGGCTTCCGCGGCCTCGCCGAGCGAGTCGTAGGCGTCGGTGATGAGGGCCGTCAGCAGGTCGTCGCGGCTGGGGAAGTAGCGGTAGATCGCGGAGGAGGCCATGCCGAGTTCCCGGGCCACGGCCCGCAGTGAGAGCTTGGCGGCACCCTCCGCCGCGAGCTGCCTGCGGGCCTCTTCCTTGATGGCCGCGGTGACTTCGATCCTGGCCCGGGCACGGGCGCCGTGTGCGGTGCTCATGGGGTCAGTGTCGCACGCGAGCAGAGCACTGCACACAAAAGAGAGCAGTGCTCTTGCCAAGGGTCCACGCCGCGGTGCAGACTGTCGTACGTCAGCGAGAGCACTGCTCACCATTGAGATCGGTGCTCTCCCGCATCGGCCTCGCCCACGGGGGTTCTCATGTCCGCGCACGTCGTCAAGCCCGGCTGGTTCACCGTCAATGTCGTCAACCGGTCCGTCGCCTGGCTCACGCGGCGAGGGCTCAGCGTCTGGGGTTCCAGGATCCTGGCGGTGCGGGGGCGCAGGAGCGGGCAGTGGCGGACCACGCCCGTGAACCTGCTGACCGTGGACGGGGAGCAGTACCTCCTCGCACCGCGCGGCCACGTCCAGTGGACGCACAACATGCGCGCGGCCGGCGGCGGGGAGCTCCGTCTCGGCAGGCGCGTCGAGCGCTTCACGGCGGTCGAGGTCACCGACGACGACAAGCCGCCGCTGCTGCGCGCCTACCTCGAGCGCTGGAAGGCTGAGGTCGGGATCTTCTTCAAGGGCGTCGGGCCCGACTCGTCCGACGAGGAGCTGCGCCGTATCGCGCCCGACCACCCGGTCTTCCGGATCACGGTCACGAGCTGACGCCGTCGCCCTGTTGACGCCGGTCGAGGACCGTCAGCGCACGCTGGGCCATCGGGTGCGTGCGGACCAGCTCGCCGAGGGACGTGGACCCCTGGGTGATGTCCTTGAACGCCTTCCAGGCCGGGCGGAAGCCGGTGAGCGCCATGTGGAACAGGCCGGGGCGTCGCTCGAACGCCGCCAGCATCCGCTTGCCGACGCTCATCTCGACGCCGAGCCCCGCCTTCACGGCGAACGCGTAGTTCAGCGCCTGGCGGCGGGTGTCCACGGCGTCGTGGGCCTCGGCGATACGGACCGCCCACTCCCCCGCCAGGCGGCCGGAGCGCAGCGCGAAGGAGATGCCCTCGCGGGTCCACGGCTCCAGCAGCCCGGCCGCGTCACCGCAGACCAGCACGCGGCCGCGCGACAGCGGTGAGTCGTCGGCGCGGCAGCGGGTCAGATGGCCGGAGGAGATGCTCGGTTCGAAGCCGGCGAGGCCGAGGCGGCCGATGAAGTCCTCCAAGTAGCGCTTGGTCGCCGCGCCTTCGCCGCGCCGCGAGATCACGCCGACGGTGAGGGTGTCGCCCTTGGGGAAGACCCAGCCATAACTGCCGGGCAGGGGGCCCCAGTCGATGAGGATCCGCCCCTTCCAGTCCTCGGCGACGGTCTCCGGCACCGGGATCTCCGCCTCCAGGCCCAGGTCCACCTGGTCGACCTTGACTCCGACATGGGCCCCTATGCGGCCCGCGCTGCCGTCCGCGCCGACGACCGCTCGGGCGAGGACGGTCTCGCCGCCCTGCAGGACGACGGCGACCGTGCGCCGGTCGGGCACGGCCGAGCCGTGCTGCTCGACGCGCTGCACGGTGACGCCGGTGCGCAGCTCGGCGCCCGCCTTCTGCGCGAACTCCACGAGCTGCTGGTCGAACTCGGGGCGGTTGATCAGCCCGAACAGCATCCGGCGGGAGCGGCGGGTGCGGGTGAAGCGGCCGTTGTGCGAGAACGTCACCGCGTGCACCCGGTCCTTCAGGGGCAGCTCGAAGCCGGGCGGGAGCGCGTCGCGCGAGGGACCGATGATGCCGCCGCCGCACGTCTTGTAGCGCGGCAGCTCCGCCTTCTCCAGCAGCAGCACGCGCCGTCCCGCGACCGCCGCCGCGTAGGCGGCCGAGGCCCCCGCGGGTCCCGCGCCCACCACGACGACGTCCCACACCTGGCGCTCGTCGTCCGCCGAAGAGTTCTCGCTGGTCACGATGGTCTACCGCTCCGATCCCGTCGCCTGCCGCTGCTGCCTCCCGCATCCTACGGCGGTGGTCGCCGCAGGTCGCTGTGGGAGGATCGGCGGCGTGGGTGCCCCCTACACGGGACCTCTCACCCATGCCGCACGATCATGTCGTACACAGATGTACGCAACAGGACAACGTCGCACCCACAAGGAGCGTGCCCATGTCGTCGAATCCGGTCGCCGTGACCGTCGCCTCGCTGATGCCGAGGGCGAAGGAGGAGCTCGCCGAGCTGGTGGCCTTCAAGTCGGTGGCGGACTTCGACCAGTTCCCGCGCAGCGAGAGCGAAGGCGCCGCGCGCTGGATCGCGGACGCGCTCACCGCCGAGGGCTTCGAGGACGTGGCGCTGCTCGACACCCCCGACGGCACCCAGTCGGTGTACGGCTACCTGCCCGGCCCCGAGGGCGCCAGGACGGTGCTGCTGTACGCCCACTACGACGTGCAGCCGCCGCTGGACGAGGCCGGCTGGGCGACGCCGCCGTTCGAGCTGACCGAGCGGGACGGGCGCTGGTACGGGCGCGGGGCCGCCGACTGCAAGGGCGGCCTGATCATGCATCTGCTGGCGCTGCGCGCACTGAAGGCGAACGGCGGGATACCGGTCCACGTCAAGGTGATCGCCGAGGGCTCGGAGGAGCAGGGCACGGGCGGCCTCGAGCGGTACGCCGAGCAGCACCCCGAACTGCTGGAGGCCGACACCGTCGTCATCGGCGACACGGGCAACTTCCGGGCCGGGCTGCCGACGGTCACCTCGACACTGCGCGGCATGACGCTGGTGCGGGTGCGGATCGACACCCTGGAGGGCAATCTGCACTCGGGCCAGTTCGGCGGGGCCGCGCCGGACGCGCTCGCCGCTCTGGTGCGCGTCCTCGACTCGCTGCGCGGCAAGGACGGCAGCACGACGATCGACGGGCTGACCGGGGACGCCGCGTGGGACGGACTGCAGTACGACGAGGAGCAGTTCCGCAGGGACGCCAAGGTGCTGGAGGGCGTCGAGCTCATCGGCTCGGGCACGGTCGCCGACCGCATCTGGGCGCGTCCGGCGGTCACGGTGCTCGGCATCGACTGCCCGCCCGTGATCGGTGCCACGCCGTCCGTGCAGGCGAGCGCCCGCGCGCTGATCAGTCTGCGGGTGCCGCCCGGCGTGGACGCGGCCGAGGCGACCAAGCTGCTCCGGGCCCACCTGGAGGCCCACACTCCGTGGGGCGCTCGGATCAGCACCGAGCAGATCGGCCAGGGCCAGGCGTTCCGCGCGGACACCACCAGCCCGGCGTACCAGGCCATGGCCGACGCGATGGCGGTCGCCTACCCGGGCCAGGAACTCCAGTACGCCGGCCAGGGCGGCTCCATCCCCCTGTGCAACACCCTCGCCGCCCTGTACCCCCACGCGGAGATCCTGCTCATCGGCCTGAGCGAACCGGAGGCCCAGATCCACGCGGTCAACGAAAGCGTGTCCCCCGACGAGCTGGAACGCCTGTCGGTGGCGGAGGCCCTGTTCCTGCGCAACTACGCCACGAACGCAGGCTGAGCCCCGCCGCAGCCCCCAGGGCGGCACGGGTGGGCGATGATCCCCCCGCTCCCGGGGCAGGCACGTCGTCGGCGGGGGTGGGCGACTCCCACCCCCGCCCAGCACCAGCACGGGGTGCCGGGTTCGGACCTAGCCGACCGGCACCCCCGCCTCCAGATACGCCGCCCTGCCCCGCTCCCGCGCGCGGAGCGCCTGGCGGAGGCGGGTGTAGCGCACCGGCGGCAGCAGCTCGGCGGCCTCCGCCTCACTCGCGAAGCGCCACTCGCGCAGCTCGGGCCCGGGCAGCAGCAGCCGCCCGGCGTCCGCCGCATCGAGCCGGCCCCCGTCGAACAGGAGCCGCAGCCCCCCGTAGCCGGGCGGCGCGGGCGGCTCCCAGTCGACGACCAGCAGCGCCGGTACGTCGGCGAGCCTGATCCCCGTCTCCTCGGCGACCTCGCGCATCCCGGCCCGCGCCGGCGCCTCCCCCGGTTCCACCACACCCCCGGGGAACTCCCAGCCCGCCTTGTAGGTCGGGTCGACGAGCAGCACCCGGTCCTGCTCGTCGAAGAGCAGCACACCCGCGGCGACGGTCTCGGCGGTGGGTTCGGGTGTCTGCACGATGTCGCAGAAGGGCACCGCACCGCTGCGCACCGCCTCGGCGATACGGACGGCCGCGTCGTACGGGCTCAGCGCCCCGGTGTCGACCGGATAGGCGTCGGCGGTGAGCCAGGAGGCGAGGGCGGTCTTGTACGGCTCGATGTGGTCGTAGGACCACTGGCGGACCCGTATCTCGCCGTCGGGCAGGTCCTCCGGGACCTCACGGCCCGCTATCCGCTCGCGCAGGATCGTTTCGGCCGGGGCCAGGAGGACATGGCGGACGGGGATCCGGCGGGCGGCGAGTCCGCCGAAGATCTCGTCGCGGTATTCCTGGCGCAGCAGGGTCATGGGGACCACGAGAGTCCCGCCGAGCTCGGTGAGCATCGCGGCGGCCGTGTCGATCACGAGACGGCGCCAGATCGGGAGGTCCTGGTAGTCGCCGACCTCGGCGAGGCGTTTGGGCGGCAGCAGATGTGCGAGTGCCGCGCCGATGACCTCGGGGTCGAAGAGCGTGCTGTTCGGGATCAGCTCGATCAGTTCCCGTGCGGTGGTGGTCTTCCCCGCACCGAACGCACCGTTGATCCAGACCACGGTCACGGTTCCCCCTCTTCTGTTGGCCCCCAGTGGCTTGCCCGCTCCACCCTGCCACGGAAACCAGCCCCAGTTGAGAACGCATGACGACGGCGCTGGCGCCCCCGAGGGGAGGGGGCACCGGCGCCGTACGGTCCTGTCGCGGGGCTCGTCAGTCCTTGTCCCCCTTGGTCTGGTAGTCCAGGTTCAGGCTCTCGCTGTCGACGGCCTGGTCGAGGGTGCCGAGGGCGTCCGTGACGCCGATCCCGTCGAGCCCGTCACCGGCCGCGTGGGAGGGGGTGACCGCCGCGACGACGAATCCGGTGGCGAGGGAGGCGATGGCCAGCATGCTGCGCTTCTTCATACCCGCCTCAACTGCGGGAGAGGTCCGGGGGTCACGCACGGGTTTCGTGCCGGGCGCTCCCGCGGAACGCCGGCCGTAGGCACAGGGCTCCCGACAGGCCCGTACCGGCACCGGAACGGACCGACACGCCCGCTCAGACCCCCGCCGCCGCCGTGTCCGGCCGTCGCGCCAGGGCCGCTGCCGCCGCGCCGACCAGGCCCGCGTCCGTGCCCATCCGGGCCGGCGCGACCGCGAGGCGCTGGACGAAGGACAGGGTGGCGTAGTCCGTGAGGGCCTTGCGCAGCGGCGCGAAGAGGATCTCGCCGGCCTTGCCCACTCCCCCGCCGATCACGGCGATGTCGATCTCGACCAGCGTCGCGGTCGCCGCGATGCCGGCGGCCAGCGCCCGGGCGGCCCGTTCGAAGGACGCCACGGCCACCGGGTCCCCGGCCCGTGCGGCGGCGGCCACCGCGGCGGCGGAGGTGTCGCCGTCCGGGCCGGGCCGCCAGCCGTCGGCGAGGGCGCGGCGGGCGATGTTGGGGCCGCTCGCTATGCGTTCCACGCAGCCGCGCGAGCCGCACGGGCAGGGGTCGCCGTCGAGGTCCACGCTGATGTGCCCGATGTGGCCCGCGTTGCCGGTCGGCCCGGGGTGGAGCCTGCCGTCCAGGACGAGCCCTCCGCCGACCCCGGTCGAGACGACCATGCACAGCGCGTTGTCGTGGCCGCGGGCGGCGCCCTGCCAGTGCTCGGCCGCCGTGATGGCCACCCCGTCACCGATCAGTTCCACGGGCAGGTCCCCGGCCGCCGCCCGCACCCGGGCGACGAGCGGGTAGTCGCGCCAGCCGGGCACGTTCACCGGGCTCACCGTGCCCGCGGACGCGTCCACCGGACCCGCGCTGCCGATGCCGAGGGCGGAGGCGTTCTCCCACAGCGGGGAGGCGGTGAGCTCGCCCAGCACGGCCTCGACCGCCCGCATCACGGTGTCACCGTCCTCCCGGGCGGGCGTCGGCCGCTGGGCGCGGACGAGGATCCGGCCGCGGCCGTCCACCAGAGCGCCGGCGATCTTGGTGCCGCCGATGTCGAGCGCAGCCACGAGGTCGGTGTGCATCAGTGTCGGATCTCCCCGTCAACCATGAGAAAAACGCCGGAAACGCCTTATGTGACCAGCAGGAGCACATGGGGCGAACCGCAACCCGGTCGCGCCGTGTCGCGCGGGCCGGAGTGTGCGGTGAACAGTGTCTCTTTCTCTGACAACGTTGTCCAGGCTCTATGCTCGACGCCACATCCTCATACAACCCCATGGACCTACGCATCCCCGTGGACGACAGGACAGGACAGCACATCGTGCCGGAGACGCCCCGCCGCACCGACCGCCGCCCAGGGACCCGTTACGGCAACCGGCCGACCATGAAGGACGTGGCCGCCCGGGCGGGGGTCGGGCTCAAGACGGTCTCACGCGTCGTCAACGGCGAACCCGGCGTCACCCCGGAGACGGAGCGCCGCGTCCAGGAGGCCATCGACGCCCTCGGCTTCCGGCGCAACGACAGTGCGCGCGTGCTGCGCAAGGGCCGCACCGCCAGCATCGGCCTGGTCCTGGAGGATCTCGCGGACCCGTTCTACGGACCGCTGAGCCGGGCCGTCGAGGAGGTGGCCCGCGCGCACGGCGCCCTGCTGATCAACGGTTCCAGCGCGGAGGACGCGGACCGCGAGCAGGAGCTGGTCCTCGCGCTGTGCGCCCGCCGGGTCGACGGGCTCCTGGTGATCCCCGCCGGGGACGACCACCGCTACCTGGAACCGGAGCTCAAGGCGGGCGTCGCCACCGTCTTCGTGGACCGGCCTGCCGGGAAGATCGACGCGGACGTCGTCCTCTCGGACAACTTCGGCGGTGCCCGCGACGGCGTCGCGCACCTCATCGCCCACGGCCACCGCAGGATCGGCTTCATCGGGGACATGCCCCGCATCCACACGGCGGCCGAGCGGCTGCGCGGCTACCGCGCGGCGATGGAGGACGCGGGCATACCGGTCGAGGACTCCTGGATGTCGCTGGGCGTCACCGACCCCGGCCGGGTGCGGCGCGCGGCCGAGGAGATGCTGGCCGGCCCGCACCCGGTCACCGCGATCTTCGCGGGCAACAACCGCGTGACGGTCACGGTGGTCCGGGTGCTGGCCGAGCAGTCCCGCCGGGTCGCGCTGGTCGGCTTCGACGACATCGAGCTCGCCGACCTGCTGCAGCCGGGGGTCACCGTCGTCGCCCAGGACGCCGCGGCGCTCGGCCGGACCGCGGCGGAGCGGCTGTTCCGGCAGCTGGACGGCACGCTGCTCATGCCCGAGCGCATCGAACTGCCCACCAGACTGATCACGCGGGGCTCGGGCGAGCTGCCGCCGGCGGACTGAGCGGACGATGCCCATGGAGGACCGCACGCTGGAGGCGCTGGGGCTGGCCGAGGCACCGCGTGAGCATCCACTGCTGTACCCGGGCGCGTGGCCGGAGGACTCGGGGCTGCTGGACGGGGACCGGCTGCTGCCGCTGCGCCGGCTGGTCCACGAGGACCGGGTGCCGGTGCTGGCGATCGGCTCCAACGCCTGCCCGGGGCAGCTGCGCCACAAGATGGCCGGGTCCGGCATCACCTCGCCGGTCCCCATGGTGCGGGCCCGGGTGACGGGCGTCGACGTGGGTGTCTCGGCCCACGTGAGCCGCATGGGGTACGTGTCGGCGTCCCCGGTGGCTGCCGCAGGCGTCGTACGGGAGCTGTTCGTGCTGTGGCTGGACCCCGCGCAGCTGGCGGTGATCGACGCGAGCGAGGGCGTACCGCTGCCGCACGGCAACTACCGCCGGGCCTGGCTGCCGTTCCCCGATGCGCGCGTCGAGGTCGCCGACGGCACCGCGCTGCCCGGCGCGTACGTGTACGTCAACCGCCACGGCGTGCTGCACGACGGCACCGGCGCGCCCCGCACCCACCCCGGTCAGCGGGCGCTGCTCACCGAACTGCTCGTGGACTCACCGCGGTTGCGGGAGCTGTTCGGGGTGACGCCCGAGCAGTTCTGCGCGCGGGCCCGCTCCGACCTGGAGCTGTGTGCGCGGGGCACGCGGCTGTTCGCCGAGGAGAAGCGGGTGACGGCGTCGGGGCTGGAGCGGTACCTGGACGGTCAGCAGACCGGCAGGCCGGGCACCGGTGCGTCGTTGTCGCCGCCCCTGATGTAGACGTCGCTGACCCAGACGTCGGTGTTCCCGCTGTCGTCGTCCGTCTTCGCCCACCACACGTTGGTCCACTCGCCGTGGGTCTCGCGGCGGCCCAGATTCTGCTGGCAGTAGAAGTAGTTGGTGCCCGCGTTGAGGATGCCGGCCTCGGTGCCGGAGGCGGTGTAGGACGTGGCGGTGCGCCAGACCTGGCAGTTGTACCTGCCGCCGCCGATGGAGTGGCAGACGGGGGCCTGGGTCGTGGCGCCCCCGCCATCACCTCCGGTGGTGCCGCCGCCCGATGTGCCGCCGGGCTTCTCCGCGGACTCGTCGGTGGTGGCGGGGCGGCCGGTCGGTGAGGCGGCGGGCTTCCCCTCCTCGTCGGGAGTCTCCGGCGGTGCCTCGTTCCTGTCGCTCTTGCCGCCACCGCGCCGGGTCGCCTCCGGGCTCCCGGAGCCGCCGGAGTCGGGGCGCACGGACACCGGGGTGGAGGACCGGCCTTCGGGACGCGTGTCCTCGGCGCGCTCGCTCGCCCGTGTCTCGCCCGGCGAGTCGACCAGGGCGACAGTGGTCCCGGCGGCGACGAGCACGACGGTGACGGCGAGGGCGGCGAGGAGCGCGCGGCTCTTGCGGCGGGACCGGGGGCCGGTGCCCATGGGTCCGGTGGAGGCGGAAACGGCCCCGGCGGCCGGGTGCGCCCCGGCGCCGGTCTGGCCGTGATCCGGGCGATGGCCCGGCTCCTGAGCATGACCATGGCCGGCGGAAGCCTGGCCGTACCCCTGGTCCCCGAGCTGGCCGTACCCGTGGCCCCCAGGGGGGCCGTAGCCGTGGTCCCCGGCCGGGCCGGGCCCCGGCCCTTGAGCGTGGCTCAGGGCAGGGCCGCGCCCGGGGCCCGATGCCTCGCCGTACCCCTGGCCCTGGCCCCGGGGCAAGCCGTGGTCCTGCGCCCAGGGTGCTCCCGCCGCCGCAGCACCCGCTGCTCCCGCGGCCGGGCCGGCAGGCGACTGCGGGGGGCCGAAGCCCGGGGGGACGGCGGGAACGCTGCGCTCGGTCTCGGTGCGGGCCGGTGGGGCCGGGCGGGGTTCATGCAGAGATGTCGTCGGCGCGTCGTCCGTGCCCGTGCCGTGCGCGACCGCCTCCAGCAGCTCGTACGCCTCCTCGGCCTCCGGCCGGGACTCGGGCCGCTTGTCCATCAGGGTCCGCAGGACGGGCGCGAGAGGACCGGCGCGGCGCGGTTCGGGAAGCGGCTCCGTGACGATCGCGGTGAGGGTGGAGAACGTCGACGTACGGCGGAAGGGCGAGGCGCCCTCGACCGCCGCGTAGAGGGTGGCGCCGAGGGCCCAGACGTCGGAGGCGGGGCCCGGGTCGGCGCCCTGGGCCCGCTCGGGCGCCAGGTAGTCGAGGGAGCCGACGATCTCGCCGCTGCGGGTGAGGTGGGTGGCCGAGCCGTCGCCGGGGTCGTCCATGGCGGCGATGCCGAAGTCGGTGAGCACCACCCGGCCCGAGCGGTCGAGCAGGATGTTGCCGGGCTTCACGTCGCGGTGCAGCACACCGGCGCGGTGGGCGGCGGCGAGCGCGTCCATCACCTTGGCGCCGATCCCGGCCGCCTCGCGGGGTTCGAGGGTGCCGCGCTCGCGGAGCACGTCGTCCAGGGACGGTCCGTCGACCAGTTCCATGACGATCAGCGGGCGGCCGTCCACGTCGGCGATGTCGTGCACGGCGATGACCCCGGGGTGGCGCACCCGGGCCGCCGCGCGGGCCTCGCGCTGCATCCGCAGTCTGAGGTCGGCCAGTTCGGACCCGGCGGCGTCGGTGTACGTGCGCAGTTCCTTGAGCGCCACCTCACGGCCGAGGACCTCGTCGACCGCCTTCCAGACGACCCCCATGCCGCCGCGTCCGAGTTGCTGCGTGATCCGGTAGCGGCCGGCCAGCAGCCGCCCGGTCCCGTCCGCTCGTCCGTGCTCCCCCGATGACACCGCTTCGCCCCGTTCCTGTGACACCGCTGTCCGTGCGTGCCGTACAGCCTAGGGGGTGTCCGCAAAGTCGCGTCGTCCGCCCGAAGGGCGGCCCTGGCGTCGCGGGGCAGGCGGGACTTCGCGGACACCCCTAGGGGCCCGGGTGACCGGGAGTTCGCCGGTGCCGGCTGTGACACAGCCGCTACCCGGCCCCCTCCAGCGCCGCCCGCGGCCGGGGTCCGCTCCCGCTCTCCGGGCCGGCCTCGGGCTCGAAGCGCAGCAGGTCTCCCGGCTGGCAGTCGAGCACCTCGCACAGCGCGGCGAGGGTCGTGAAGCGGACGGCCTTGGCGCGGCCGTTCTTCAGCACCGCCAGGTTGGCGGGGGTGATCCCGACGCGCTCGGCGAGTTCGCCCACGGACATCTTCCGTTTGGCGAGCATCACGTCGATGTCGACGGCGATCGGCATCAGATCACCTCGGCCAGTTCGGCCTGCATCCGTGTCGCCTCGGCCTCGCGGGCGACGGCCTGGGCGAGCAGCATGCGCAGGACGAGCACGACGAGGGCGATCCCGAGGACCGCGAGCCCGACACCGCCCACGAGCAGGACGACGCCCGGAGCCACCGCCTCGCCCGGCGCCAGGACCACTCCGAGCGCGAACACCAGCAGGGCGGCGGCCACGAAGGCGCCGATCACGATGTGCACGTAGCGGAAGGCCGCGTGGGAGAACACGGTCCCGCGGCGCACCATGGTGACCAGCCGCCAGACGCAGACGAGGACGGTCTGAGCCGTCAGCACGCCCAGGACCACGATCACCAGGACGGGGGCGGCCAGGTGCGCCACATCCGCGTCCAGGCCCTCCAGGTCACTGGCCAGCAGCGGCACCATCACCGCCTGGACGAACACCGAGCCGGCCAGCAGCGCCACGATCACGGCGCGCAGCGCGAGCACCGTCAGTTTCCCCATCGCCGTTCCTCCCATCGAACCACGATGGGAATCTATCGAGATTCGATAGGCGAGGCAAGCGTGGCTACTGTGCGGAAGCCGTCAGGTCACCGCGCCGGGGCGCCGCGAAGCCCTCGAGGTCGGCGCGGGTCAGGCCGGACAGCCGGGCGACCTCGGCGATGTCCAGGGCGCCGCAGTCGAGCCCGCGCAGCAGATAGCTGCTGAGGGCCTTGGCGGTGGCGGGCTCGTCCATGACGTCGCCGCCGGTCCGGCTGGCGTAGCGGGCGAGGCGGCCGGCGGCCTGCTCGAAGCCCTCCCGGTAGAAGGCGAAGACGGCCGCGTACCGGGTGGGGAGGTGACCGGGGTGCATGTCCCAGCCCTGGTAGTAGGCGCGGGCGAGGGCCCGGCGGGTGAGGCCGTAGTGCAGCCGCCAGGCGGCGTGGACCTTCTCGGTCGGGCCGACGGGGAGGACGTTGGTGGAGCCGTCCGACACGCGGACGCCCGTGCCGGCCGCCGCCACCTGCATGACGGCCTTGGCATGGTCGGCGGCGGGGTGGTCGCTGGCCTGGTGGGCGGCGGAGACGCCGAGGCAGGCGCTGTAGTCGAAGGTGCCGTAGTGCAGGCCGGTGGCGCGGCCCTCGGCGGCCTGGATCATCCGGGCGACGGCGGCGGTGCCGTCGGCGGCGAGGATGGACTGGCTGGTCTCGATCTGGATCTCGAAGCCGATCCGGCCGGGCTCCAGTCCGTGCGCCTTCTCGAAGGCGTCGAGGAGCCGGGCCATGGCCGTGACCTGCTCGGGATAGGTGACCTTGGGCAGGGTCAGGACCAGTCCGCCGGGCAGTCCGCCCGCCTCGATCAGGCCGGTGAGGAAGATGTCGAGGGTGCGGATGCCCCGGTCGCGCACGGCGGCCTCCATGCACTTCATCCGGATGCCCATGTACGGGGCCGCGGTGCCGTCGGCGTAGGCCTCGGAGATCAGCCGTGCCGCGCGGGCGGCGGCCGCGTCCTCCTCGGCGTCGGGGCGGTTGCCGTAGCCGTCCTCGAAGTCGACGCGCAGGTCCTCGACGGGCTCGCGTTCGAGCTTGGCGCGGACCCGGCCGTGGACGTCCTCGGCCAGCGCCTCGTCGAGTCCGAGGGCAGAGGCGAACGCGGCCGGGTCGGGGGCGTGTTCGTCGAGCGCCGCGAGCGCCTGGTCGCCCCAGGAGCGAAGGGTGTCGGCGGCGAAGGCGTCGCCGGGGACGTACACGGTGTGGACGGGCTGACGGGTACCTGGGTCCCCGGGGTAGCGGCGCTCCAACTCGGCGTCGACCGGCGCGAGGGAGGCGCTGATCTCCTCGCTGACGGCACCCGCGAGGCTCGTCGACACGCGCTCCTGCTGACCCTGGCCCATTCCACACCCTCCTGATTTCCGCTATACGGAATCAACAATCCGTAGAACGAAGTTATCCCTCGCCTTGCCCCCGGTCAACACCGTCTTGCCCCTCGATCCACTCCGCCATCTCGGCATGTTCACGTCCATCTGGCACCGTCTGTCCGGAAGCGAACGACCACAACCGACGCGAGCAGAAAGGCAGGGCCTTCGTGCCACACCACCGCCGAGTCACGCGCCGCCTGGGACTGAAGACCGCACTGGCCGCCTCCGTCGCCCTTCCGCTCTCCAGTACAGCACTGTCGCCCGCGCCCGCCTCGGCCGAGGAGCGCCTGGGCCGCCCCCTGGAGGTGATGTCGTTCAACCTGCGCTTCGCCAGTGCGGCGGAGCCGAACAGCTGGGCCGCCCGCAGACCCGTGATGCGGCAGCTGCTGCGCCGGGAGCGCCCGCACGTCATCGGCACCCAGGAGGGCCTGTACCAGCAGCTGCGGGACATCGAGGCGGATCTGGGCCCGGCCTACGACTGGATCGGCACCGGACGGGCGGGCGGCAGCCGGGACGAGTTCATGGCGATCCTCTACGACACCCGCCGGCTCGTGCCGCTGGAGTACGACCACTTCTGGCTCTCCGACACCCCGGACGTGATCGCCTCGAACACCTGGGGCAACGCCTCCATCCGCATGGTCACCTGGGCCCGTTTCCGCGATCTCGGCTCCGGTGGCCGGGAGTTCTATCTCCTCGACACGCATCTGGACAACGCGAGCCAGTACGCACGCGCGCGTGCCGCCGCCCTCACCGCCGAGCGCATCGCGGGACTGGACCGCGCGCTGCCCGTGCTGGTGACGGGTGACTTCAACGTGCCCGCCCACGAGAACCCGGTGTACGACACGATGCTGTCCGCCGGCCTCGTCGACACCTGGGACGCGGCGGCCGAACGCGGTGAGCCGTACGGGACGTTCCACGGCTACAAGCCGCTGGTGCCGGGCGGTGACCGTATCGACTGGATCCTGGCCTCCCCCGGTGTCACCGTGCACCGGGCGGCGATCAACACCTTCACGTCGGGCGGCCAGTACCCCAGCGATCATCTGCCGGTGCAGGCCACCCTGACCCTGGGATGAGCGAGGCCCCCGCGACCGGTGCGGTCGCGGGGGCCTGCCGGGGCAGCGCGGCGATCAGCCCTTGCGGGTCTTGACTTCCTCGGTGAGCTGCGGGACGACGTCGAACAGGTCGCCGACGACGCCGTAGTCGACCAGGTCGAAGATCGGGGCCTCGGGGTCCTTGTTGATGGCCACGATGGTCTTCGAGGTCTGCATGCCGGCGCGGTGCTGGATCGCGCCCGAGATGCCGGCGGCGATGTACAGCTGCGGCGACACGCTCTTGCCGGTCTGGCCGACCTGGTTGGTGTGCGGGTACCAGCCGGCGTCGACGGCGGCACGCGAGGCACCGACGGCCGCGCCGAGCGAGTCGGCGAGACCCTCGATGATCGCGAAGTTCTCCGCGCCGTTGACGCCACGGCCGCCGGAGACCACGATCGCGGCCTCGGTCAGCTCCGGACGCCCGGTCGACTCACGCGGCGTGCGGCCGGTGACCTTCGTGCCGGTCGCCTTGTCGGAGAAGGACACGCTCAGGGCCTCGACCGCACCGGCGGCCGGGGCCGCCTCCACGGCCGCGCTGTTGGGCTTGACCGTGATGACCGGCGTGCCCTTGGAGACACGGGACTTGGTGGTGTAGGACGCGGCGAACACCGACTGGGTGGCCACCGGGCCCTCGTCGCCGGCCTCCAGGTCGACGGCGTCGGTGATGATGCCGGAGCCGATGCGCAGCGCCAGGCGGGCGGCGATCTCCTTGCCCTCGGCGGAGGACGGGACCAGCACCGCGGCCGGGGAGACGGCCTCGACGGCGGCCTGCAGCGCGTCGACCTTCGGCACGACCAGGTAGTCGGCGTACTCGGAGGCCTCGTGGGTGAGGACCTTGACCGCGCCGTGCTCGGCGAGCGTGGCGGCGGTGTCGGCGGCGCCGTTGCCCAGGGCGACGGCGACCGGCTCGCCGATGCGGCGGGCGAGGGTCAGCAGCTCCAGCGTGGGCTTGCGGACGGCACCGTCCACGTGGTCGACGTAGACGAGAACTTCAGCCATGGGATTGCACTCCTGCGTAGCGAAGATGAGGGAGGGTCAGCGAAGTGGGGCTCAGATGAACTTCTGGCCCGCGAGGAACTCGGCGAGCTGCTTGCCGCCCTCGCCCTCGTCCTTGACGATCGTGCCCGCGGTGCGGGCCGGACGCTCCGCGGCCGACTCGACCGTGGTGTACGCGTTCTCCAGGCCGACCTCGTCCTCGTCGATGTCCAGGTCGGACAGGTCCCAGGACTGCACCGGCTTCTTCTTGGCCGCCATGATGCCCTTGAAGGACGGGTAGCGGGCCTCGCCCGACTGGTCGGTGACCGACACGACCGCCGGCAGGGAGGCCTCGAGCTGCTCGGAGGCGGCGTCGCCGTCGCGGCGGCCCTTGACCGTGCCGTCCTCGACCGACACCTCGGACAGCAGCGTCACCTGCGGCACGCCCAGGCGCTCCGCGAGCAGCGCCGGGACGACACCCATGGTGCCGTCGGTGGAGGCCATACCGGAGATCACCAGGTCGTAGCCGGCCTTCTCGATGGCCTTGGCCAGCACCAGCGAGGTGCCGATGGCGTCCGTACCGTGCAGGTCGTCGTCCTCCACGTGGATCGCCTTGTCGGCGCCCATGGACAGCGCCTTGCGCAGCGCGTCCTTGGCGTCCTCGGGACCCACCGTCAGGACGGTGACCTCCACGTCGTCGTCGGAGTTCTCCGAGATCTGCAGCGCCTGCTCGACCGCGTACTCGTCCAGTTCGGAGAGCAGACCGTCCACGTCGTCACGGTCGACGGTCAGGTCATCGGCGAAGTGCCGGTCGCCAGTGGCGTCGGGCACGTACTTCACAGTGACAACGATCCTCAAGCTCACGCCGGCTCTCCTACTGCATCGTCATTTCTGGCTGCCTGCCTGCAGGCAGCATAGGCACCTGAAGGGGGTGATCCCGGTCGGGGCGACCCGCGCTCCGCACATAAGGTTACTCGCCAGTACACCCAGTTCGTTACGCGCCAGTACACCCAGTCCGTTCCCGCTAAGCAAGCGCTTTGAACTGTGACCTTTGCAACGCAGCGTAACCGGAACTGGACGCGCACGCAGCAGGAGAGGGCCGCGCTCAGTCGCGCAGGCCGTTGAAACGCCCCTGGTGGTACAGCAGGGGGCTGCCGTGACCGGTGGGGTCCCCGAGGAGGACCTCGGCGAGCACGATCCGGTGATCCCCCGCCGGCACCCGCGCCACCACCTTGCACACCATCCACGCCAGCACCCCGTCGAGCACCGGAACCCCCTCGGGACCGTCCCACCAGTCGGTGCCCGGACCGAAGCGGTCGGCGCCGCTGCGGGCGAAGGTGGCCGCCAGGTCCTGCTGGTCCTCCGCCAGGACATGGACGCCGACGTGATCGCCGGTGGCTATCGCGGGCCAGGTGGAGCTCGCGGTGCCGACGGCGAAGGACAGCATCGGGGGGTCGGCGGAGACGGAGGCGAGGGAGGTGGCGGTGAAGCCGACCGGGCCGGAGGCACCGCGCGCCGTGATCACGGCCACACCCGCCGCGTGCCTGCGGAACACCGAGCGCAGCAGATCGGGCGAGGCGGGCCGGGCGGTGCCGAGGCCGGACGGGGCCGTCATGGAACTGTCCTTCTGCGGGAGACGACGTGGGGGGCCGGGTACCCGCGAGGGGCGAAGGAGTTCCGAGGACATGCCGTCAGGCTGACGACGGGCGTAAGGCGCCGTCAAGTCGGTCCCGTCGGGTGGGAGATGACTCACGGCGGGCGGGCCGGCCGTCACACGGCCTCCCCGAGGGCGGCGATCACATCGGCCTTGCGGGGCTGTCCCGTGGCGCGCCGCACCACGCGGCCGTCGGCGTCGAGCACCAGCACGGTGGGGGTCTTGAGGATGTCCAGCCGGCGTACGAGGTCCAGGTGGGCCTCGGCGTCGATCTCCACGTGGGTGACGCCGGGGACCAGTCCGGCCACGTCCGCGAGCACCCGCCGGGTGGCCCGGCAGGGCGCGCAGAAGGCGCTGGAGAACTGCACGAGTGTGGCGCGCCGGCCGAGTTCCGTGCCCAGCTCCGCCGCGGCGAGCCGCTTGCCCTCGTCCCGCCCGCGCACCCGTACTCTCCCGCTCCGCCGCCGTTGCAGCACTCCGTAGACGCTCGCCGCCGCGAGCACCAGCACACACACCATCAGTCCGGTCATCACAGCATGCAGCATTCACGGAACCGCAAAGATTCCCGGCTTCGCGCACGGGCCCGGCTGCGGAATGCTTGCTTCATGGACATCGATGTGAGGGGGCCGCGCTTCGGCGCGGCGGTGACGGCCCTGGTTCTGGCAGTCGTACTGGTCACCGGCAACGTGTGGCTGCTCGCCTGGCAGACGCTGGCGTTCGCCTGCGGCGCGGCGGGCGGAGTGGGCCGGTCGCCGTACGGCTGGCTGTTCCGGAAGGCGGTACGGCCGCGGCTCGGGCCGCCGACGGAGTTCGAGGCGCCCGAGCCGCCGCGGTTCGCGCAGGCCGTGGGGCTGGTCTTCGCGGTGCTCGGACTGATCGGCTTCGCCGCCGGGCCGGGCTGGCTGGGCCTCGCCGCGACCGGGGCGGCGCTCGCCGCGGCCTTCCTGAACGCGGTGTTCGGCTACTGCCTGGGCTGCGAGATGTACTTGCTGGTGCGGAGGTTGACGGTCCGCGCGGGGTAACGGCCACGCAAAACACCGAGGTGGGCAGGGGGAGGAAGTGACGAGAATCTCGCCGCGGACGGGCACTGGGGCTGGTTCACGGGGCGTTCTTCGGGCACCATCAGCGACAAGCCGTAAACCTACGGCTGCGTAACTTCGACTGGGAGTGCCTCCTTCCCAGCAGAGAAGGAAGGGTTCCATCCCGCCCATGGCAGAACTCGTCTACCGTCCCGTGATCGGTTTCGCCCGCACGCTGTTCAAGGTGTGGGACCTCAAGATCGACTGCAGGGGTTCGGAGAACATCCCGCGCACGGGCGGCGCCGTGCTGGTGAGCAATCACATCAGCTACCTGGACTTCGTCTTCAACGGCCTCGCTGCGCTCCCGCAGAAGCGGCTGGTGCGCTTCATGGCGAAGGAGTCCGTCTTCCGGCACAAGGTCTCCGGTCCGCTGATGCGCGGGATGAAGCACATCCCCGTGGACCGCGAGCAGGGCGAGGCGGCGTACGAGCACGCGCTGCGGTCACTGCGGTCGGGCGAGATCGTCGGGGTCTTCCCCGAGGCGACGATCTCGCAGTCGTTCACGCTGAAGAGCTTCAAGTCGGGCGCGGCGCGCCTGGCGCAGGAGGCCGGCGTGCCGCTGATCCCGATGGCGGTGTGGGGCACCCAGCGGCTGTGGACCAAGGGCCACCCGCGCAACTTCAAGCGCAGCCACACGCCCATCACCATCCGTGTCGGCGAGGCGGTGGAGGCGTCGAAGGACAAGTACGCGGGCGCGATCACCCGGCAGCTGCGCGAGCGGGTCCAGGAGCTGCTGGAGGCCGCCCAGCGAGCCTATCCGGTGCGCCCCAAGGGCCCGGAGGACACCTGGTGGATGCCGGCGCACCTCGGCGGTACGGCGCCGACGCCGGAGGAGGTCCGCGCGGCCGAGGCCCGCTGAGTCACGAACGGCCCTGACCGTCCAGCGCGGTGGGAAGCGTGCGCCACAGGTGGCGCCGGTCCCGCGCGGACCTCAGGGCCCGCAGCACGGCCGGATGCGGTGCGGCGTACAGCAGCGGGTGGTCCCGCTCGCCGGCCACCGGGTCGGGTGTGAAGGCCAGGCGCTCGCCGTCCAGTGAGAACCGCGCGTCGACGCCCGGCTTGTTGCCGCGGGGGTCCTGCCGGTGCCAGGCGCCGTCGAGGCGCACGGCGACGAGGCCGTGGACGACGCCCAGGTTCTGGTAGCACAGCGCGGTCGGGATGTCCTCGGCCCTGAGCAGGGCGGCCAGCGCGTGGGCCTTGGCGTGGCAGATGCCGGTGCGCTGTTCCAGGACGTCGGAGGCGCGCCAGGTGACCCTCAGGTCGCCGGAGTCCTGGGAGTGCGGGACGGTGTCGCGGACGAACTCGTAGGCCGCCCGCGCATAGTCATACGAGTCGGTGGCGCCGGCCGCGAGCCGCGCCGCCGTCCTCCTGACCACGGCGTGCTCGTGGTCGATCACCTCGTCCGTGGCCAAGTACGCGGAGAGGTCGGGGCTTTCCTGGATCAGCTGCATGCCACCGGAGCATAGGTATGCGCCCGATCGAGGGTCAATGTATTTTCGATCGAGCGCATACCTATGCATACCGAGCTAGCGGGCCATCTCCTCCTTGAGCGCCGCCACGAACGTGTCCACGTCGTCCTCGGTCGTGTCGAAGGCGCACATCCAGCGGACGTCGCCCGCGGCCTCGTCCCAGAAGTAGAAGCGGAACTTCTTCTGCAGACGCTCGCTCACGTCGTGCGGCAGGCGCGCGAAGACGGCGTTGGCCTGGACCGGGTAGAGGATCTCCACGCCGTGCACGGCGCGGACGCCCTCGGCGAGGCGCTGGGCCATCTCGTTGGCGTGCCGGGCGTTGCGCAGCCACAGGTCCCTGGCCAGCAGGGCCTCCAACTGCACCGACACGAAGCGCATCTTGGAGGCGAGCTGCATGGACAGCTTGCGCAGGTGCTTCATGTGCCGGATGCCGTCCGGGTTCAGCACGACGACGGCCTCGCCGAACAGGGCGCCGTTCTTGGTGCCGCCCAGGGAGAGGATGTCGACGCCGGCCGCGTTGGTGAAGGTGCGCATCGGCACGTTCAGCGTGGCGGCGGCGTTGGCCAGCCGCGAGCCGTCGACGTGCACCTTCATGCCGCGGGCGTGGGCGTGCTCGCAGATGGCCCGGATCTCGTCCGGGGTGTAGACCGTGCCCAGCTCGGTGGCCTGGGCTATGGACACCACCTGAGGCATCGCCCGGTGCTCGTCCTCCCAGCCGTACGCCTGCCGGTCGATGAGCTCGGGGGTGAGCTTGCCGTCCGGGGTGGGCACGGTGAGGAGCTTGATCCCGGCGACCCGCTCGGGCGCCCCGCCCTCGTCGACGTTGATGTGGGCGCTCTCCGCGCAGATCACCGCACCCCAGCGGTCGGTGACCGCCTGGAGCGCGACGACGTTGGCGCCCGTGCCGTTGAAGACGGGGAAGGCCTCGGCCGTCGGGCCGAAGTGGCTGCGGATCACCTGCTGGAGGTTCTCGGTGTACGCGTCCTCGCCGTACGCCACCTGGTGCCCGCCGTTGGCCAGGGCCAGCGCGGCGAGCACCTCCGGGTGGGCCCCGGCGTAGTTGTCACTGGCGAAACCGCGGACGTCCGGGTCGTGATGACGACGCGCGTCGGTCCTCGGCGGGTTCACGGCTTCTCGGTCAGCCACAGACGGTTTCCGTTCACTTCCGCGGCGGGCTTGTCCCAGACTTCGGCGATGGCCTCGGCCAGGTCCTTGACGTCCGTGAAGCCCGCGAACTTCGCGTTGGGGCGGTCGGCGCGCATCGCGTCGTGCACCAGCGCCTTCACCACCAGGATGACAGCCGCGGACGTGGGCCCCTGCTCACCCCCTGCCTTGCGGAAGTAGTCGGCGAGGGCCAGCGTCCAGGCCTCGGCGGCGGCCTTGGCGGCGGCGTAGGAGGCGTTGCCCGCGGTGGGCCTGGTCGCACCCGAGGCACTGATCAGGACGTACCGTCCGCGCTCGCTGCGCTGCAGCGCCTCGTGGAACGCCAAGGAGGTGTGCTGCACGGTCTTCACCAGCAGCAGCTCCAGCAGGTCCCAGTCGTCCAGGTTGGTCTTGGTGAAGGTCTCGCTGCCGCGCCAGCCGCCGACGAGATGGACCAGGCCGTCGACCCGGCCGAACTCCTTCTCGGTACGGGCGGCCCACTCGCGGGTGGAGTCCAGGTCCAGCAGATCGACCGTGTCCCCGGTGACGGTGGCGCCGCCGTGCGCGTAGCGCGCCGCGTCGACGGCTTCCGCCAGCCGCTCCGGGTCGTTGTCGGAGCCGACGACGGTCGCCCCCGCCTCGGCCAGCCTCAGCAGCGCCGCGCGCCCCGCGGGTCCCCCCGCGCCGGCCACCGCGATCACCGCACCGTCGAGCGCCCCGTTCCCCATGTGTCTCGCCTCCTGAGCAGTTGTGTGAACGCGATCGCTCACGCGGCGACCCGCTCGGCGCTGTCCGCCGTGATGCCCTTGGTGGAGGCGATCACGTTCTTCAGCTTCTTGGACAGTGCCTCATAGAACATGCTCAGCGGAAACTCGTCCGGAAGCACGTCATCGACGAGTTTCCGCGGCGGCTGCGTCAGGTCCAGGGCGTCGGGACCCTTGGACCACTTGGAACCGGGGTGCGGGGAGAGGTACGTGGAGACCAGCTCGTAGCCGGCGAACCAGTGGACCAGCTTGGGGCGGTCGATGCCGTCGCGGTACAGCTTCTCGATCTCGGCGCACAGCTGGTTGGTGATCTGCGGCGCGCGCTCCCAGTCGATGGACAGCTTGTTGTCGGTCCAGCGCACCACGTCGTGCTTGTGCAGGTAGGCGAAGAGCAACTGGCCGCCGAGACCGTCGTAGTTGCGGACCCGCTCGCCGGTGACCGGGAAGCGGAACATGCGGTCGAACAGCACCGCGACCTGCACGTCACGGGCCTGCGGGACGCCCTCGCCGGCCAGCTTCACGGCCTCCTTGAAGGCGGTGAGGTCGCAGCGCAGCTCCTCCAGGCCGTACATCCAGAACGGCTGGCGCTGCTTGATCATGAACGGGTCGAAGGGCAGGTCGCCGTGGCTGTGGGTGCGGTCGTGGATCATGTCCCACAGCACGAACGCCTCTTCGCAGCGCTTCTGGTCGTGGACCATCACGGCGACGTCCTCGGGCAGTTCCAGGCCCAGGATGTCGACGGCCGCCGAGGTCACCCGGCGGAAGCGGGCCGCCTCGCGGTCGCAGAAGATGCCGCCCCAGGTGAACCGCTCGGGGGCCTCGCGCACGGCGATGGTCTCCGGGAAGAGGACCGCGGAGTTGGTGTCGTAACCGGAGGTGAAGTCCTCGAACTTGATGCCGCAGAACAGCGGGTTGTCGTAGCGGGTGCGCTCCAGTTCGGCCAGCCAGTCCGGCCAGACCATGCGCAGCACGACCGCCTCGAGGTTGCGGTCCGGGTTGCCGTTCTGCGTGTACATCGGGAAGACGACCAGGTGCTGCAGGCCGTCCTCGCGGCCCTGGGCCGGCTGGAAGGCGAGCAGCGAGTCCAGGAAGTCGGGCACCTCGAAGCCGCCCTCGGCCCAGCGGCGCAGGTCCTTGACCAGGGCCTCGTGGTAGGCGTGGTCGTGCGGGACCAGCGGGGAGAGCTGGTCGACGGCGTCCACGATCTCAGCCACGGCACGCTCGGCCTCGGCCCGGCCGGGGGCGCCCTCGGCGTCGAAGTCGATCGACCCGTCCTTGGCCTGCCAGGGGCGGATCCGCTCCACGGCATCCTTGAGCACGGGCCATGCCGGGTGCTCGATCACCCTGCCCACCGAAGGAACCTTTCCCTCCGAACCCGACTGCACAAGAATTTCCGTCATGTCCCATCCTCCACGGGAGAACCTCGCGTAAGGAGACCGTATACATACGAGGTTTCTCCCAGCAAGGGGGACCTCGGGAAATTATCCTGCCCCACCCCCGCGCCCACCGCATTTTTTCCTGTGGCTCACGCGTGCGGGCGATGCTGCACGCGAACAGGGTTCAGGCTCTGGACGGGGCGGGCACAGGCGATACGGTCCAGGAGGGCCGTAGGGACGCGGCCCCCCGCCGCCGTCGACGGAAGCGAGTCGAATCTTGAACTTCCTCACCATCGGTCACCGCGGAGTGATGGGTGTCGAACCAGAGAACACCCTCCGGTCCTTCGTCGCCGCCCAGGAGGCCGGTCTCGACGTCATCGAACTCGATCTGCATCTGAGCAAGGACGGCGCCCTCGTCGTCATGCACGACACGGACGTGGACCGCACGACGGACGGCGCGGGCCCGATCGCCGACAAGACCCTCGCCGAGCTGCGCGCCCTGGACGCCGGGCGCGGCGAACGGATCCCCCTGTTCGAGGAGGTGCTCGACGCCGTCCGGGCACCCCTGCAGGCCGAGATCAAGGATGTGCAGGCGGCCAGGGCGCTGGCCGACGTGATGAACGCACGCGGCCTCGCCGACCGGGTCGAGGTGTCCTCGTTCCACGACGAGGCGATCGCCGAGATCGCCCGGCTGGTACCGGGGGTGCGCACCGCACTGGTCGCCAGCCGCTACGGCACCGACGTGGTGGACCGGGCGGTGGAGGCGGGCGCCTCGACGGTGTGCCTGAACATCCGCCGGCTCACCCTGGAGATCGTGGAGCACGCGCGCAAGTCGGAGCTGCGGATCATCGGCTGGGTGGTGAACACCCAGGACCACCTCAGACTGGTCCGGGCCCTGGGTCTGGACGGCGCCACCACCGACTACCCGGAGATCAAACGCACCGGCCGCTTCACCGCGTGAGGGACGACGGCGCGAGGCCCGGCGGGCTGCTGGTCAGGGGAGTTCCTTGACCAGCAGCTCGAACTCCAGGTCGTCGCGCTGCGGTATGCCGAAGCGCTCGTCGCCGTACGGGAAGGGGGTCGTCTTGCCCGTACGGCGGTAGCCGCGCCGCTCGTACCAGGCGATGAGGTCCTCGCGCACCGAGATCACCGTCATGTGCATCTCGCGCACGCCCCACATCTCGCGGGCCTGCCGTTCGGCCTCCGCGATGATCTTCTTGCCGAGCCCGGCGCCCTGGAGGGCGGGGCTGACCGCGAACATGCCGAAGTAGGCGTACGCACCGCGGTGTTCGAGCTGGCAGCAGGCGACGATCCGGCCCCCGCGCTCCACCGTCAGCAGTCGGCTGTCCGGCGACTTGACGACCTCCCGCACGCCCTGAGGGTCGGTGCGCTGTCCCTCGAGGATGTCCGCCTCGGTGGTCCACCCGGCCCGGCTGGCATCGCCCCGATAGGCCGACTCGATGAGCGCCACCAGCTCGTCCACATCGGCGTCGGTGGCGTCGCGGAAGGTCAGGGCGGCGTCGGGGGTCGGTGCGGTGTCGGTGACGGAATCCATGGGTCGCCTTCTCCGGTTCCTGTGCTGCGTCGGCCAGGACGAGACTAACCCGGCAACTAGGCTCGGCCGCATGGTGCACGTACTCGGCAGCCGCGTCCTGATCCGGCCCACCGATCCGGAGCGTTCGCGGACCTTCTACGGCGGACAGCTGGGGCTCGCCGTCTACCGCGAGTTCGGGACGGGGCCGGAGCGCGGCACCGTGTACTTCCTCGGTGGCGGTTTCCTGGAGCTCTCGGGCCGCTCGGACACCGCTCCGGAGCCGGGACTGCGCCTGTGGCTCCAGGTCGAGGACGTCGCGGCGGCCCACGAGGAGCTGCTGGCCAAGGGCGTCGAGATCAGCCGGCCGCCGGTGCGGGAGCCGTGGGGCCTGATCGAGATGTGGATCGCGGACCCGGACGGCACTCCGATCGTCCTGGTGGAGACCCCGGCCGACCATCCGCTGCGGTACCGGCCGGGGATCTGAGCCGGTCCGGTCAGCTCGGGCGGAGTTCCCAGCGGCGGTCGGTGCGAGTCAGCTCGTGGAAGCCGGCCGCCGTCAGGTGGTCGAGCATCGCGGTCTCGCTCTCCCACAGGTACGCGGCGAGGCGGTCGACGCCGCACAGGCGCAGCCACCGCGCCGCGTGGGCCAGCAGTAGGTGCTCCAGGCCGGTGTCGTGGGCGGCGGGGTCGATGTGCAGGTTGCCGATGTCCGCGAGACCCTCGGCGCGTGTGTGGCGTTCCGGGCGGGCCAGGGTCGTGTCGACCTCGAGGAAACCGAGGGCACGCCCTTCGGCGTACGCCGTGAAACGGGTGCCGCACTCCCCCACCGTGCGCTCGAAGGTCACGCCCGGCGCCGGCTCGGTGCGCGGCAGGTCCGCCACGCGCGCGAGCAGGATCACCTCCGTGTCGCCGACGTGCCGGAAACCCGCGGCCTCGTACACGGCGCGGACGTGCGGCCAGTTGCGGGGCAGGCCGTAGACGACGGGGGCGGGCAGGGCGCCGTCGGCGTAGGCGACGCGGACGTCCCAGCGGGCGAGCACGGCCAGGCAGGCCCGCATCAGCAGATCGGCGGCCTCCCGCGCGTCCGGCCGGAAGGAGGCGGGCGGGTGACAGACGAACCAGTCGACCTCACCGGCGTTCCGGTAGTGGGCGCCGACCTCGGCGTCGGACCGGTAGCGCAGCAGATGCGCGCCGGCCACGACGCTCCCGCGCTGTTCGGCGACGAGCGTGGCCCGCTCGGCGACCCAGGGGTCGGTGATGGACTCCCCGGGCTGCCGCTCCAGGTCGCTGAGGACGGTGTTGACGGAGACGGACACGCCGGGGACGACGGCCGCCACATGGGCGTTGACCAGGTCGGTGAGCTGGTCGCGATCGGCGCGGCGGAAGGGACGCACTTGCAGGGCGGGCACGGGTTGCCTCCGGGCAGGGTGCGGGAACCGGTGGCCGCCACGCGATGCGGTACGGCAGGAGGGTACGGACCGGGCGGGCCCGCGCACCAGTGGTTTTCTGCCCGGATGGCCGTGCGGGGAGGGCGGGCTTAGCGTGCTCGAGGGGGTCGCACCGGGAGGGGTTCCGCGGAAGGAGCGCCATGAAGCTGACCGAGCCGGTGACCGGCGGGCCCTGCTGGGCCGAGCTGGGGACCAGCGATCTGGACGGGGCCAAGCGGTTCTACACCCGCCTGTTCGGCTGGATCCCCGAGACCGACATGCGTGAGCAGGCGGGCGGCTACACGGTCGCGCGGCTCGGGGACGCGCCGGTCGCCGCGCTGACCCCGCTGTTCCAGCCCTCGCAGCCGGTCGCCTGGAACGTGTCGTTCGCGGTGACCGACGCCGACGCCTCCGTGCGGGCGGTGCGGCATGCGGGCGGGACGGTGCTCCTCGGTCCGATGGAGGTCTTCGACCTGGGCCGTTTCGCCGTGGCGGCCGACCCGGGCGGCGCGGTCTTCCAGATGTGGGAGCCGGGGACGTTCCCGGGCGCCGGGGTGTTCAACGCGCCCGGGTCGCTGGGCTGGGTGGAGCTGCTCACCCGCGCGCCGGAGCAGGCGGTGGCCTTCTACACCACCGTGTTCGGCTGGAGCGTCGATCCCGCGCAGCGCTATCCGCAGTGGGGCATCGAGGGAGCGGACTTCGGCGGGATGACGACCATGGACGAGAAGTTCCCGCACGAGGTGCCGTCGCACTGGCTGCCCTACTTCGCCGCCGAGGACGTGGACGCCACCGCGGCGACGGCCACGCAGGCACGGGGCACGGTGCTGATGGAGCCCACGTCGATCCCCGACGGCCCGCGCATCGCGGTGCTGCGGGATCCGCAGGGGGCGATGTTCGGGGTGTACGCGGCGGCTTACGAACGCTGAGGACGCGGGCGGAGCGGGAGGCGAGGGAGCTGGGGCGGGGGCGGCGGGGGCGGAACGGGACGCGAGGGCGCCGGGGCGGTGCGGCGCGGCGCGGACGCCCGGTCAGGCCCGAAGGGCGCCGAGGCGTCCCTCCAGCTGGCCGAGGAGCGCGCCGAGCAGCGCGGCGAGCTCGCCCAGCTCCGGGCCGTCCAGGCCGGACAGGACGGCGTTCTCGTAGGCGAGCTGCGCGGGCAGGATGCCGTCGACGAGCTCGCGTCCGGCGTCGGTGAGTCGGACGTGGGCGACGCGGCGGTCCCGGGAGTCGCCGCGCCGCTCCACCAGGCCGCGTTCCGTGAGCTGCTTGAGGCGCTTGGTCACGGCGGCGCCCGAGGAGAAGGTCTCCCGTGCGAGTTCGCTCGGGGTGAGCTCGTGCCCGGTGCGCCGCAGCGCGCCGAGCAGGTCGAACTCGGGGCGGGTCAGTCCGGCCCGGCGCAGCGGGGCGTCCTCGGCCTGCTGGAGCAGGGCGGCGCAGCGGTTGATGCGGCCGATGACCTCCATGGGCCCGGTGTCGAGGTCGGGATGGACGGCCCGCCACTGCCGCACGACCGCGGCGACGGTGTCACCGCGGCCGGCACCGGGCGGGGCGCCGGCCGTCGAGGGGTCGGACGGGGTGGCCGACCGTCCCCCGGCCGCCGAGGGGTCGCCGGTGGCCGAGGGTCCTTCGGTCGCCGTCATGGCCGTACGTCCTCCGTGTGCGTGTCCGTGCCGGGGTCCGGGAGCAGTCCCTGGCGTCGTACCGTCGCCGCGAGCGTACGGTGTCCGGACTGCTCGGCCCGCACGACCCGCTCCTGGGGCAGCGCACGCTGCCACCATTCGCCCGCGGCGGCGTCGGCGGTGGCCCGCAGCTCCACCAGGGCCGCGGCGAGCTCCCGGCGGGCGGTCTCCAGCGCGGCGGGGGCGGCGTGCGGCTCTGCCAGGAGGCGCGCGGCGCGTTCGCGTGCGCGCTCGGCTGCGGCGAGCGCCCGCTCGACGCGGCGGCCCGCGCGCCGGTTGGTGACGGCCACCGCGGCGGCGAAGCCGACCAGGGCGCCGACGAGGGTGTCCACCACGCGCTCGGTGATCAGCTCGGCGGGCCGTTGGTACCCGGCGAACTCGGTGACGAGGAGCGCCATCGGGGTGACGCAGACGCTCCCGAGCCAGTAGTTGCGGCCGATGAGCGCCTCGGCGCCGAAGTTGAGGACGAGGCAGCACAGCACGAGGGCGAGCGGACCGAGGTGGGCGACCGGGGCCACGGCGGCGAACAGCAGCACACCGGCGAGGTTGCCGACGACGCGCTGCACGGCCCGGCTCCCGGTGAGGGTGACGTTGGCCTGGTAGAGCGAGGCCGCGGTGACCAGCGCCCAGTAGGGGCGGCCGATGCCGAGGGCGAGGGAGGCGTACCCGGCGAGCGCGCAGCCGAGGGCGGTGCGCAGCGCGATCGGGGTGAGCGGCCCGAGCCTGGTCCGCAGCGGGCTCGGCGGGGTGGCCCGCTCGACGGCGACGCCGAGCAGCTCGTCGGCGTCGGCGAGCGCGTCGGCGCCGCCCGGCACCGGACCCGTGCCGCGCAGGGCGCGGGACCAGGTGCGCAGCCGTTCGGGATCGGCGTCGGCGGGCGCGGCGAGGGCTACCTCGGCACGGACGACGAGCCGCTCCAGGGCCCGGCGGGTGGCGGGGGCGCGGCGGCCGGTGGCGAGCAGGGTCTGCCAGGCGGCCTGCACGGCCGCGTAGGCGGCGGCACGGGCGGCGCTGCGTCGGCGCGCGCCGCTGCTGTGATGGCCGGCTTCGGTGCTGTGACAGCCCGCGTCGGTGGTGCGACAGCCCGCGTCGGTGCTGTGACAGCCCGCGTCGGTGGTGCGACAGGCCGCTTCGGTGGCCCCACGGCCCACTTCGGTGCTGTGACAGCCCGCGTCGGCGTCGTGACCAGCCGCGGCGGCGAGCGCGACGTAGGCGGCGGTGGCGTCTAGGGCCTGGGCGGTCGCGCGGCGTTCCGGTCCGTGTGGCCGGACGAGCGCCGGGGCCATGCCGATCAGCCAGGCCCAGGCACCGGCCGCGGCGGCGAGCGCGAGGTGGCCGGGGACCTGGCCGAGGGTCTGGGGCACGAACAGCGAGGCGGAGCTGACGAAGGTGAGGACCACGTTGCCGGGCGGGCCGAGGCGGGTGGCGTCGCACAGCACCTTCTGCACGGCGGCCAGCGCGGCGCCGACGGCGACCAGGACGACCGCGTTCGCGGTGAGCGAGGCGGCGACCAGGGCCGCGGCGAGACCGCCGAGCATGCCGAGCACCACCCCCGCCAGGACCTTCGCGCGGGCGGCGTAGGGGCGGTGGTGGGCGTAGAGCGCGCACAGGGATCCGGCCATGGTGTACATCGCCAGGTCGAGCCGGTCGAGCGCCACCAGCAGCAGGCTGGGCGGGGCGACGGCCGCGACCACGCTGAGCGCGGGCTTGAACCAGATGTCGGAGGGCCGCCCGAGTCGCAGCGCGGCCGCGACGGGGATGCGCCGGGCGAGGGTGGTCGTGGGGGTCGCACTGCTCATGGAGAGCAATGTTAGCAAGTGTTTTACATGTAAATTACCGCGCTGATCTGCTGCGCTCCCCTGAACGCTCCCCTCGTACACCCTTGCGCTCGCGTGCACACCGCCCGATGGGGGCATTCCTTGACCGACCGTCGAGGGTCCACGGGGCGGCAGGGGGAGGTTCGGGTGCACGGACCGGCGTCGTCCGGCTGGCTGCTGGTCGCGCTCTGCGCGGCCACCGGCGCCTACTGTCTGCTGCGGATGCGCAGCGGCGTCGAGGAACAGCGCCGCGCGGCGGGCGGTGAGGCGCTCATGGGGTTCGGGATGGCCGCGATGGCCGTTCCGGCGGCGGTGTTCACCCCGCCGTCCTGGGCGTGGTCCGCCTGTGCGGCGGTGTTCGGCGCGGCGGGACTGCACGCGCTGTGGGCGGCCCGGGCGGGCGCGCACCATCTGCATCATCTGGTGGGAGCCGGGGCCATGGTCCACATGGCGCTGACCATGGCCGCCTCACCGGGACACGGGCACGGGCACGGCGGCTCGGGCACACCGCTGCTGACCGGGATCCTGCTGCTGTACTTCGCGGGCTACGTGCTGGTGGCGGGCGCCCGGCTGGTGCCGGTGGCCACGGTGGCGGGAGGCGCGGGCGCTGCGGCCGTGGGCTGGGGAGACCGGCCGGAGCTGGCACGGGCGTGCCGGCTGTCGATGGGGATCGCGATGGTGGCCATGCTGCTGTCGATGTGAGCCGGGCGCAGCCGGGCGGGCGCCCGAACGCGGCCGTTGACTGCGTCACTTTGCCCCCGTGGGCCGTACCCGTGAAGGGTGCCGCGCTCATAGGCTGCACACATGATCCTCCCCGCGGTCCTGTTGCTGCTCGGTGTCCTGACCGCCGTCGCCGGTCCCCGGCTGCTCGCCCGGGCCGACTGGCCGGACCGGGAACCGGTGGTGGCGCTGTGGGTGTGGCAGTGCGTCATCGCGGCGGTGCTGCTGTGCTGTGCGCTGTCGATGACGTTCAGCGCGGCGGCGGCCTGGCATGCGGTCGGCGGGCACGTGTTCGCGACGGCGCCGCGGGCGGTCGTGGAGGCGTACGCCCTCGGAACGGCCGGGCCCTGGGCGGCGACCACCGCCGTCGCGCTCGCCTGCGGGGCCCTGTGGACCGCGGCGATGCTGGTCAGGGAGGTCGGACGGGCCCGTGCCAGGAGGCGGGCGCGCCGCGCCGAACTGCGGTTGCGGGTACCGCTGCTGCCGGGCGAGGAACCCGGGCCGGACCGTCTGGTGGTGCTGGAGGGTGAGCGGCCCGAGGCGTGGTGGCTGCCCGGCACTCCGCCCCGACTGGTCGTCACCACGGCCGCGTTGCGCCGCCTCAAGGGGCGGCAGCTGGACGCGGTCCTCGCGCACGAGCGCGGGCATGCGCAGGCCCGCCACGACTGGCTGCTGCACTGCTCCTCCGCGCTGGCCGACGGGTTCCCGCAGGTGCGGGTGTTCGCCGCGTTCCGCGACGAGATGCACCGGCTGGTCGAACTCGCCGCCGACGACGTGGCCTCCCGCCGCTTCGGCCGGCTGACCACCGCGCTGGCCCTGGTCGAACTCAACGAGCACCGGGGCGTGTTCGGACCCTGCCCGACCACGCACGCCCAGGTCCCGGCCCGCGTGCACCGTCTGCTGACCCCGCCGGACCGGCTCACGACGGCCCGCCGCCTGCGCCTGACGGCGGCGGCGTCCCTGGTCCCGGTGGTCCCGGTCCTGGTGGCGTTCGCACCGGGATTGCGGGCACTGGGGTAGACGAGGGGCCGGAGGCTCGCGGAGCGATTGGCCCCGGCCCGGCCCGTTCGGCAAGGATCTCTGCATGCACACCCCCCACGTCGAGTCCCCGCCCCGCCCGTCCGCTCGCCACCGTCCCGCCGCCGTGTCGGCCGGTGTGCTGGGCATGTGTTCCGCGCTGCTGCTGGTGCTGGTCGCCGTCGAGTGGCGGCCGTTGACCGGGCTGGACGGCGACATCTCCCGTACCACTCACCGGTGGGCGGTCGAGGAGCCCGGGCTGACGCAGACGTCCCGGATCCTGACGGACTGGGTCTGGGACCCGTGGACGATGCGCCTGCTGTGCGCGGTGACGGCTGCCCTGCTGGCGTGGCGGTTCGCGGCCCGCTGGACGGCGCTGTGGCTCGTCGTGACCGTCGCCGCCGGAACGGCGCTGCAACAGGGCCTGAAGGCCGCGGTGGACCGCGCCCGCCCGGTCTGGCCCGACCCGGTCGACTCCGCCCACTACGCGGCGTTCCCTTCGGGCCACGCCATGACCGCCACGGTCGTCTGCGGCCTCCTCCTCTGGCTCGTCCACCACTACGGCGCGAGTCGGGCCCTGTGGCGTACGGCGCTGGTGCTCGCGGTCGTCTCGGTGACCGGCGTGGGCCTGACCCGCGTCTGGCTCGGCGTGCACTGGCCCACCGACGTCCTGGGCGGCTGGCTCATCGGCGCCCTGGTGGTGACAGTGTCGATCTGGCTCCACCGCCGGCACCATCCGTGACCCCGTCGGATCCGCCCATGATGGCGGCGGTTCTCTTCGACTTCTCCGGAACCCCGTTCCGCATCGAGTCCACCGAGTGCTGGCTGGGGGCGGTGCTCGCATCGGCCGGCCTGCGACTCGACGAGGCCGAGCTGCTCGCGACGGCGGGGGCGCGGCAGCCCTCGGGTGTGCGGTGCACCTCGTCGACCATCTGCCGGCTGCCGAGCGGCCGGACGGGCTGCGTGGGGTACCCGACCTAGTCGGCTGAACCGCTGCGCTCCCCTGTCCACCGCAGCGGAGCCCTGGGAAGTAGCCCGAGGCTACTGAATGGGCCCGCCGCCGTCTCGGACGATCCCCCGCGTCGCCCGAGACGGACGGCAGCCCGGGACAGGCCCATGAGGGGCCTGGCCGGACGCGTTGAGTATAGTTGGCTGGCAGCCAGTCAACGCAGGAGTCCAGCATGTCCCCGCGCAGCGCCTCGGTCAATGAAGAGTTGCGGAGGCGTTCGAAGGAGCGGCTCCTGCAGGCCGCCGTGGAGCTGGTGAGCGAGCGCGGGTACGAGGCGACGACCCTCGGCGACATCGCCGACCGTGCGGGGTCCGCGCGGGGCCTGGTGTCGTACTACTTCCCCGGCAAGCGCCAGCTCGTGCAGTCGGCCGTGCACCGGCTGATGCACCGCACGCTCGAGGAGGCGCTGGAGCGCGAGCCGCGCACCGAGGACGGCCGGGAGCGGATGGCGCGGGCCATCGACGCGATCCTGGGCCTCGCCCGGGACCGGCCCGTGCTGATGCGCCAGCACATGGCCGGGCTGCTGCAGGCCGAGGGCTTCGTACCGTGCCCGGAGCAGCGGCGGCTGGCCGAGCTGCTGAGCGACACCGTCGCCCGGCACGGCTCCGCGGACGTCGACAGCGACTACCCCATGCTGCGTGCCCTGCTGATGGGCGCGGTGTTCGCGGCGCTGGTGCCCGGAGTGCCGATGCCGGTCCCGGTGCTGCGCGCCGAGCTGTTCAAGCGCTACCGGCTGGACTGGGAGATGGGTGTCCCGCCGGACACCGAGGTGCCCGGCGGGACGAGTGGCACGGATCTTCCGTGCCGCACGGATCTGTCACGCTTCTTCGCGACCGGACCGGAACCCTGCCCGCAGGCCGAGCCGGACCGGAAGCCCGAGCCGGACGCTCAGTCGAAGTAGTCCGGCTGCGTCTGCACGTTGAGCTCGTGCAGGTGGACCCATCGCGCGGGGTCGGTGCGCCGGTCGTCGATCTTCAGGACGTCCAGGCCCTTGGCGATGTCGTTCGAGTAGATGTAGCCGTTGTAGTAGTACGCCGACCAGGAGCCGCCGGTGACGATCCGGTCGGTGGTCAGCGGCCCGCGCTCGAAGTAGGCGATCTCCTTGGGCTTCGAGGAGTCGGTGAAGTCCCACACGGACACGCCGCCCTGGTACCAGGCCTGGACCATCAGGTCCTTGCCGCGCACCGGGATGAGCGAGCCGTTGTGGGCGACGCAGTTCTCGGTGTCGGCCTGATGACGGGGGATCTTGAAGTAGCTGCGGAAGACCAGCTTGCGCTTGTCGCCCTTGCCGACGAGGTCGTAGATGCCGTCGGCGCCGCGGTTCGGGCCGATCGCCGCGTTGCAGGTGGCGCCGGAGCCGCCGCCCAGCTCGTCGGTGAACACGACCTTGTTCGCCCGCTGGTTGAAGGTCGCCGAGTGCCAGAACGCGAAGTTGACGTTGTCCTGAACCCGGTCGATCACCTTCGGGCGCTCGGGGTCCTTGATGGAGAACAGGATGCCGTCGCCCATGCAGGCACCGGCGGCCAGGTCCTCGGACGGCAGCACGGTGATGTCGTGGCAGCCGGTGGTCTTGGAGACACCCGGGTTGGTGGGCGCACCCGGGTTGCCGCCGCCGTCCGGGCCCTCACCGGGGAACAGCACCGGGAACCCGACGACCGCCGCCTTGTGCGGGTCATGCCGCGGCACCTTGATCACCGAGATGCCGTCGTGCGGCGGCTGGCAGTCCGGGTAGGCGGCGTTCGGGGAGTACGAGGAGACGTAGATGTAGACGTTCCTGCGCTCGGGCACCAGCGTGTGGGTGTGCGAGCCGCAGGCGGTCTCGACGGCGGCCACATAGCGCGGGTTGCGCTTGTCGCTGATGTCGAAGACCTTCATGCCCTCCCACGAGGACTTCTCGGTCGCCGGCTGGGTGGTGCTGTTGCAACTGCTGTCGCTGCGCGAGGAGTCGGTGGACAGGAACAGCAGGTTCCCGGAGACGGAGATGTCGTTCTGCGAGCCGGGGCACAGCACCTGGGCCACAGTCTTCGGCGACTTCGGGTTGCTGATGTCGAAGATGCGGAAGCCGTCGTAGTTGCCCGCGTAGGCGTAGCGGCCCTGGAACGCCAGGTCCGAATTGGTGCCCGGCAGCGCGTCCTTGGGGATGTTCGCCACGTGCCGGATGTTGTCGGAGTGGACGATCTCGTCCTGGCCGGGAATGTCGCCGTTCTCGATGGCCTCACGGGCCTCGGCCTGGTCGCTGCGCGAGACCTCCTTCGAGGGGGCCGGTGAGTCCCCGGGGTCGGGGATCGCAGCGGCCGGGCCGGCTGCCAGGAGCGCGGCCAGCATGCCTCCGGCCGCCGCGGCAACTCCCAGGCGTCTGCGCCGGGTTCGGGAAAATCTCAACAGGATCACTGTTTTCCTCCCTGGTTCCGTTCAACTCGGAACGGGTTTCGCACCGGCAGTATCGTCTGAGCATGCACATACCAACAGAGGGGCAACGAGCCTGCAATGAAGTTTTCTGATCAGTGACACGCGTCATCGTGCTAGGACGGTCGTCAGCACTCACGAGGTGTCCCAGCCACAGGAGGTCCTTGTGCTCTATCGCCGTGTGCCACGCGCGTCCGTCGTAGCGGCCGGGCTGACCGCCCTCGCCGTACTCGGGCTCGCCGCCTGCGAGTCGGATCCCGACGACACCAAGTCGGGTGCGGCGAGCGGCCCTTCGGTCATCGCGCCCGGCGAGCCCGGGGAGGCGAACCGCACCCTGTCCGCCGAGGAGGCCGCCGAGCAGCGCGCGGAGGACGACTCCCCCAACTCCGCGGACGTGTCGTACGCGCGCATGATGATCGAGCACCACGCCCAGGCCCTGGAGATGACCGAACTCGTCCCGGACCGCGCCGAGTCGTCGAAGATCGTGAAGCTGGCCGAGCGCATCGCCGCGGCGCAGCAGCCGGAGATCAAGGCGATGAAGGGCTGGTTGAAGAAGCACGGCAAGCCGGAGAAGGACGAGGGTCACGGTCACGGGCACGACCACGCGACCATGCCCGGGATGGCGACCGAGGCGCAGTTGAGGAATCTGCGCGCGGCCGACGGCAAGGCCTTCGACCAGTTGTTCCTCACCCTGATGATCACCCATCACGAGGGCGCGATCACCATGGCCACGGACGTGAAGGGACAGGGCAACAACATCCAGATCGAGGAGATGGCCGACGACGTGATCGCCCAGCAGACGAGCGAGATCAACCGCATGCGCGATCTGGCCTGACGCGCGGGGCGGGGGTCGCGCGAGCCGCCGTGGCGCGCGTGAAGCGGGTCCTCGTCACGCGCGTGTGCGGGGGCGCCGCGACTCGCGCGAGGGGAGCCGTCGTCACGCGCGTGCGAGGGGGACCGCCGCGACACGCACAGGCGAAGCCGTCACCACGCGCGCGCGAGGGGAGCCGCCGCGACACGCACAGGCGGGGGCGTCGTCACGCGCGCGAGGGGCGTCGCCGTCACGCGCGTGACGGGGATCATCGCGCGGTTCCGGCCGCTCGGCGCCGGGCGTGGCGCGGAGTCAGCAGGCCCGCGTCGCGTGCGCGGCCGATGAGCCGGAGAGCTCCGCGCCGGCTGCACCCGGTGGCGCCCATCACGGCGAGGACCGGATCGGCCCCCTCGGCCTGGGCGGCGCGGTACTCCCGCGCCACCAGCCGCCCGCCCTCCGGTCCCGCCGGCCCGTCGGCGCGTGCACGGTGCGCCCCGGAGCCGGCCGCGTCGCCGCCGCCCGGCCCGACGCCGCACGCCCGCGCCAGCGGCTCCTCGATCCAGTCGGCGAAGACCGCCAGGTCCTCCAGCGAGAGACCGGGCCGGGCCCGTGCCTCCTCGACCCGGACGCCGTCCTCGGTCACCACCGCCAGGGCCTCCACACGGGCCCCGTCGGCGAAGGCGAGCCGCACATGGAGCCACCGTGTAGCACGGTCCCCCTCCCGCACCTCCCACGCGGGCCACACGGACACCGCGCCCTCCCCCGGAGAGCGATCGGAAAGTCGAAGAAAGGACGACTCGAGCACGCACGCAACGTAACCGCATGATCACTTTCCATACGAACGAACACGCTCCCCGAGCGGCCCACGGCACCCTGTCAGCGGAGCCCGGTCGGTGCGATGCTGGAGACGTCAGCGCTGGAGGCATCAGCGATCTCCTGAAGATCCCCCGGGGTGAGGAGTTCGGCCGTGCTGCGTGTCGCCGTCGTAGGTTCCGGCCCGAGCGGGTGTTACACCGCCCAGAGCCTCGTCCAGCAGGACCCCCAGGTGCGCGTCGACGTCCTGGACCGGCTGCCGTGCCCGTACGGCCTGGTCCGCTACGGCGTGGCACCGGACCACGAGAAGATCAAGTCCCTGCAGAACAACCTGCGCACCGTCCTGGAGCACGAGCGGGTGCGCTTCCTCGGCGGGGTGCCGGTGGGGCCCGGCGGGGTGCCGGCCGCCCGGCTGGAGGAGCTGTACCACGCGGTGGTGTACTGCGTGGGCGCCGCCACCGACCGGCACCTCGGCATCCCCGGTGAGGAGTTGCCGGGCAGCTGGTCGGCGACCGAGTTCGTGTCCTGGTACAGCGCGCACCCGGACGCCGTCGACGACGGTTTCCTGCGCGAGGCACGCTCCGCCGTGGTGATCGGCGTGGGCAATGTCGCCGTCGACGTGACCCGGATGCTGGCCCGGGGCGTGGCGGAGCTGAGCCCCACCGACATGCCGCACGCCGCCCTGACCGCGCTCGCGGCGAGCCGCGTGACCGACATCCACATGGTGGGCCGGCGCGGCCCGTCCCAGGCCCGGTTCACGACCAAGGAACTGCGCGAGCTGGGCACGCTGCCCGGCACCGGAATCGTCGTGGACCCGGAGGAGTTGGCGCTGGACCCCGCGTTCCCGGACCCCTCCGCGCTGCCCGCCGCCCAGCGCCGCAACGTGGAGGTGCTGCGCGGCTGGGCCGGGACGCCCCCCGCGCCGGAGGTGCACCGGCGGATCCGGCTGCGCTTCTTCCTCCGCCCCGTCGAACTGCTGGAGCAGGGCGGCCGGGTGGGCGCGGTGCGCTTCGAGCGGACGGTCCCTGACGGCAGCGGGGGTGTGAGGGGGACGGGGCGATTCGAGGACGTCGAGGCGCAGTTGGTGCTGCGGTCCGTGGGGTATCGCGGGGTGCCGCTGGAGGGCCTGCCGTTCGACGCCGCGACCGGCACGGTGCCGCACAGCGCCGGGCGGGTGCTGCGCGAGGGCGCCGTCGCGCCCGGTGCGTACGTGGCGGGCTGGATCAAGCGGGGCCCGACGGGCGTGATCGGCACGAACCGACCGTGCGCGAAGGAGACGGTGACGTCGCTGCTCGAGGACGCCGGCGAACTGCTGCGCCGGGACGTGCCCGACGACCCGCTGCCGGCACTGCGCGCCGCGGGGATCGAGCCGGTCGAGTGGACGGGCTGGCGAGCGATCGAACGCGCCGAGGCGGACCTGGGCGCGTCCCTGGGCCGGACCGTGGTCAAGCTCCCCGACTGGGATTCGCTCCTGGCGGCGGCACGGAGGGCGGAGGCTTAAGGGGCCGCTCAGCCCTCGTCCACGCGGGCCGTCTGGCGGGCCGCGGCCGCGAGCAGGCAGTCGAGCAGGCCCGGGAAGCGCTCGTCCAGGTCCTCACGGCGCAGGCCGTTCATCTTGGCGGTGCCCCGGTAGACCTGCCGGATCACGCCGGCCTCGCGCAGCACGCGGAAGTGGTGCGTGGTGGTCGACTTGGTGACCGGCACGTCGAAGGCGGAGCAGGCCAGTTCCGTGTCCTTGGTGGCGAGTTCACGGACAATCTGCAGCCGCATGGGATCGGAGAGCGCGTGCAGCACGCCCTCCAGTCGGATCTCCTCCCGCGCGGGGTGCGGCAGATCACGGCTGCTGGGGGCGGGTGCGGCGGTCGTCACGGCGGCTCCACATCGGTCCGGGGCCTTCATCGTACGACGACCCTCGTAGTTCGACAGGACTCGTAGTTCGACGACCCTCGCGATTCGGCGCCTCTCTTAGTTCGACGCCTCTCGTAGTTTGACATTCCTCGTACTACGAAGGCTATCGTACGAGCAGACCCCGGTCCCGTGACGATTGGAGCCCGCCGTGAGCGCGCTGTTCGAGCCCTTCACCCTGCGCGATGTGACGATCCCCAACCGCGTGTGGATGGCGCCGATGTGCCAGTACTCGGCCGCACCCGAGGGCCCCGAGGCCGGCGCTCCCACCGACTGGCACTTCGCGCACTACGCAGCTCGGGCCGCCGGCGGCACCGGCCTGATCGTGGTCGAGGCCACCGCAGTGTCCCCGGAGGGCCGGATCTCGCCCTACGACCTCGGCCTGTGGAACGACACCCAGACCGAGGCGCTGCGCCGGATCACCCGCTTCCTCACCGCGCAGGGCACGGTGCCCGCCATCCAGCTCGCGCACGCCGGCCGCAAGGCGTCGACCGAGCGCCCCTGGAAGGGTGGCGCGCCGGTCGGGCCCGAGGGCCACGGCTGGCAGCCGGTCGCCCCGAGCCCGCTCCCCTTCGACGAACGGCACGCCGTGCCGGACGAACTGACCGTGGACCAGATCAAGGAGGTCGTGGGGGAGTTCGCGGCCGCCGCCCGCCGCGCGCTCGCCGCCGGTTTCGAGATCGTGGAGATCCACGGCGCCCATGGCTATCTGATCAACGAGTTCCTCTCCCCGCACTCCAACCGGCGCACCGACGCCTACGGCGGCTCGCACGAGAACCGGACGCGTTTCGCCCTCGAGGTCGTCGACGCCGTGCGGGAGGTGTGGCCGGACGACAAGCCGCTGTTCTTCCGCATCTCGGCCACCGAGTGGCTCGAGAACGCCGGCTGGACCCCGGACGACACGGTCCGCTTCGCGGGCGAGCTGCACGCCCACGGCGTCGATCTGCTCGACGTCTCCACCGGCGGCAACGCCCCCGGCGTCCGCATCCCTACGGAACCCGGCTACCAGGTCCCCTTCGCCGCCCGGGTGCGCAAGGAGACGCCCATGCCGGTCGCGGCCGTGGGTCTGATCACCGAGGCCGAGCACGCCGAGAAGATCCTGGCCAACGGCGAGGCGGACGCGGTCCTGCTGGGCCGCGAACTGCTGCGCAACCCCTCGTGGGCCCGCCACGCGGCCCGCGAGCTGGGTGGCGAGGTGCACGTGCCGGACCAGTACCACCGCTCCGTCTAGCCACCCACCGGGCACCCCCTGCCCCTGACCCGCACCGCCCCGCAGGCCCCCACGGCCCGGCGGGGCGGTCCTGTTTTCCGCGCGACCCGTTGACCAGAAAGCGCTTACCCCCTACGTTCCGTTCAACAGCATGACCCGCCACCGTCGAATGACGGCAGGATGGACAACATGCTGAACGAGGTTCAAGTAGACGACTCAGCTCCGAAACTCCCCACACAGAAGGGTTCGGAACATGGTTTCTGCGACACGACCACGCACGAGGGCACTCGCCGGCGCACTCACCACCCTCGGCGTCTCGGTTGGCATGATCATGACTATGACCGCCACCCCGGCCGGCGCCGCCACGTGGCCGACCCCCAACGGCAGTCAGGGAGTCTCCTCCACCATCTCGGTCTCCGGCACCAAGGACTACGGGATGAAGCGCCTGTACGGCACGGGCGACCTGGGCTCGGGCGGCCAGGACGAGGATCAGGGGCCGATCCTGGAACTGGCCGACGGCGCGGTCCTGAAGAACGTCATCCTCGGCGCCCCCGCGGCCGACGGCATCCACTGCAAGGGCTCATGCACCCTGCAGAACGTGTGGTGGGAGGACGTCGGCGAGGACGCCGCCACCTTCAAGGGCAAGTCGTCGTCGGCCGTCTACACCGTCACCGGCGGCGGCGCCAAGGAAGCCAGCGACAAGGTGTTCCAGTTCAACGGCGCCGGGACGCTGAACGTGTCGAACTTCGCGGTGAAGAACTTCGGCACCTTCGTGCGCTCCTGCGGCAACTGCTCCACGCAGTACAAGCGGACGATCAACCTCAACACCATCGAGGTGACCTGGAAGGGCAGCCGGATCGCCGGCATCAACACCAACTACGGCGACAGCGCCACCCTGCGGAACATCACGATCATCGGCGACACCAGCAAGAAGATCGTCCCGTGCCAGAAGTACATCGGCAACGACGACGGTGACGAGCCCGACAGCAACGGCTCGGGCCCCGACGGCACGTACTGCAAGTACACGTCGTCCGACATCACCTACCGCTAGTCCCCCACGGACCGGCCCACTGACACAGGCGGCCGTACGAGGCTCCCGCGCGGGGCCCCGTACGGCCGCCCGCGCGTCCGGCCCGGTCACGCGGTGCCGTCCGTGCAGTCCGTGCAGTCCGTGTAGTCGGTGTCGCCTGCGTCGCCTGCTACGCGCGCGTGCACCTCGCCCGCCAGCTCCTGCTGGTAGTCGGTGTACGCGGCCCGCAGGGCCTCGCCCGGCCAGCCGGCGGGAAGCAGGGCGGGTGGCAGCACGGGGTCGGCGAGGAGGTGGCGGACGACGGCCGCGAATGCGGGGAGGCGGTCGGCGGGTCGGTCCAGGCGCTCGATGTGCGCGAGCAGGGCACGGGCCGTGGCGGACCAGGCGTCCAGTGGCCACAGACGCGCGGCGAGGTCGCGGGCGGGCAGGTCGGGGCGGGCCGTGTAGTGCTGGGCCACGGTGTCGAGTCCGGCGGGCGGGGGGCGGTCCAGATTGGCCGGGCGCAGCCAGACGCCCTCGCGCAGTTCGGCGAGGCGCAGGGCCGCGAGCCGCGTGCGCAGCTCGGCGCGTTCGGCGGCACCACGGCCCGTGGCGGTGACGACGACCATCTCCCAGTCGCCGTTCCATGCGCGCGTGCGGGGCCGCACGGCCTCGTCCTGACGGCGCTGACGTCGCAGCAACCGGTCACTGAGACGGTAGCCGGTGTCCGTGCGCCGCAGATCTCCGGCGGCCACCATGCGGCTGAGCGCCGCCCGCAGGGTGGAGCCGCCGACGCCGAATCCCTCCATGAGCCGCACCAGGTCCCGCGCGGGCAGCTCCGGCGGATGCGCGCCGAGCAGCAGGCTCAGCACGACCGACCGCGCGGACAGCGAGCGCAGGCGCAGGTCGCCGGGGAGCACCGGGTCGTTGATCGGCATGGGTCCGTACTGTACGCGGGGAGCTGCTGTTGCACTATTGCTACAGCCGTAGGCATGGTGCAACACTCCGGTCATGGTCACCACTTTCACGCAGGAGCAGCGTCCGGGTCCGGGCGGACCGGGCGGCGGACTCGACGGGTACGCCACGCACGACGTCACCAACCAGGCAGGCCCCCTGGCCCCCTACGACGCCTCCGAGGACGCCGCCCTGCTCGAGGGGCTGCGGCGCGAGGGCGCAGGCTGGGCCGAGGAGGACGTGCGCCGGCTGGGCCGGGTGGCGGGCAGCGCGCAGGTGCAGGAGTGGAGCGATCAGGCCAACCGCCATGAGCCCGAACTGCGCACCCACGACCGCTTCGGGCACCGCATCGACGAGGTCGAGTTCCACCCCAGCTGGCACCATCTGATGCGCACGGCTGTGGCCGAGGGGCTGGCCGCCGCCCCCTGGGCGGACGACCGGCCCGGCGCGCATGTCGCGCGCAGTGCGGGCGGGCTCGTGTGGGGGCACACCGACGCGGGTCACGGCTGCCCGACCTCCATGACGTACGCGGCGGTGCCCGCCCTGCGCCGTCAGCCGGAGCTGGCGAAGGTCTACGAGCCGCTGTTGACCAGCCGGGAGTACGAGCCGGGCCTGCGGGTGCCGGCCGAGAAGCGTGGCCTGCTGGCCGGCATGGGGATGACCGAGAAGCAGGGCGGCTCGGACGTCCGCACCAACACCACCGTGGCGACGCCGACCGCGGAGGCGGGGGTGTTCACGCTGCGCGGGCACAAGTGGTTCACGTCGGCGCCGATGTGCGACGTGTTCCTGGTGCTGGCGCAGGCCCCGGGCGGGCTGTCCTGCTTCCTCGTCCCGCGCGTGCTGCCGGACGGCACCCGCAACACCTTCCGCATCCAGCGGCTGAAGGACAAGCTCGGCAACCGGTCCAACGCCTCCTCCGAGCCCGAGTTCGACGGGACCGTCGCCTGGCTGGTCGGCCCCGAGGGGCAGGGAGTGAAGACCATCATCGAGATGGTCAACTGCACCCGTCTGGACTGCGTGATGATGTCGGCGGCGCTGATGCGCAAGACGCTCGTCGAGGCGGGGCACCATGTGCGGCACCGCAGCGCCTTCGGGGCGCGGCTGGTGGACCAGCCGTTGATGCGCAACGTTCTGGCCGATCTCGCGCTGGAGTCGGAGGCCGCCACGACGCTGACGCTGCGGCTGGCGGGTGCGGCCGACCGGGCGGTGCGCGGGGACGCGCGGGAGCAGGCGTTCCGCCGGATCGCGACCGCCGTCGGAAAGTACTGGGTCACCAAGCGGGGTCCGGCGTTCACCGCCGAGGCCCTGGAGTGCCTGGGCGGCAACGGCTACGTCGAGGAGTCGGGGATGCCCCGGCACTACCGTGAGGCGCCGCTGCTGTCGATCTGGGAGGGCTCGGGGAACGTCAACGCGCTGGATGTGCTGCGGGCGCTGAGCAGGGACCGCGCCACCACTCGGGCCTTGTTCGACGAACTCGCGCCGGCCAAGGGTGCGGACGCCCGGCTGGACGCTGCCGTGGCCCGGCTCGAGAAGCAACTCGCGGACGGATCGCAGGCGTCGGCCCGCCGGCTGGTGGAGCAGATGGCCCTGGTCCTGCAGGGCTCCCTCCTCGTCCGGCACGCTCCGGCCGCCGTCGCCGACGCCTTCTGTGCGACACGGCTCGGCGGCGACTGGGGCCACGCCTTTGGCACGCTCCCCGCGGCGGCCGACCTCGACGCGATCCTGGAACGGGCGCTTCCGGACGGCGGCTGACCCCGCATCAAGCCACCGGGGCGCATGATTTGCGCACAGTCACCCCAAGTCACCCCTCGGCTGCGCTTCGTTGTCAGTGCAGTGGTGCAGACTCGCGGACAGTTGGCACTTCGCCCGGGGAGGACAACGTGTTCACGGGGATCGACGAGGTCGACTGGGCCTCGATGCGGCATGCGTACGGCAGCGCGGAGGACGTGCCCGCGTTGCTGGAGGGGCTGGCCTCCGCGGACGCCGCCGAGCGGGAGACCGCGCTCGACGGCATGTACGGCGCCGTGCACCACCAGGGAGACGTGTACGACTCGACGCTCGCCTGCGTCCCGTTCCTCTTCGCGCTCGCCGTCCGCGAAGAGGTCCGGGACCGGGCGGGCATCGTGGAACTGCTCGCGAGCATCGGTGGTGTCGCCAGTGACGAGCCGGGCGGGGACGGGACTGCCGCCCGGGCGCGGGCAGCCGTCCGCGCGGGCGCCGAGGTGTTCGTCCGGCTCATGACGGACCCGGACGCCGCGGTGCGCCGGGCGGCGGCCGGCGCGGTCGTCCGGTTCCTGGACGAACCGGAGCGGGCCCTCTGCCTGTTGCGGGAGCGGATCAGGGCCGAGCGGGACGACCGGGTGCTGCTCGCGCTGATCGAGGGCCTGGGCCGGTTCGCCCGGCGGCACCCCGCCCGCGCCGGCGAGGCGGTGGATCTGCTGGAGGCGCAGAGCGCGCCTCCCCACGGCCCGGGGCTGCGGCTCGCGGCACTCGGCCAGCTCGCGGGGTGCGCGCCCGAACGGCTTCCCGCGGATCTGGTCCCGCACGTCCTGCGGCTGCTGAGGGAGCGAGCCCGGCAACGGCCCGCCCTCCCCGACGAGCCGGACCGTCCCGGCACCGACACGCTCATCGGCCGGCTGCGGCTCCTGCGCCCCTCGGACGAGGAGGGCTCCCAGCTGCTGCGCACCCTGCACACCGCCCTCGACGACCGGGTCACCGAACGGATCGCGCTGTTGTCGGGACAACTGGCCTGCCCCGATCCGGTCGACCGGTGCAACGCGGTGTGGATGTCGACGGGCCTGTTCCGCACCTGGCGCGCCGACTACTCGGAGCCCGTCGCCCTGATCGGCGCCCAGCTGCCCGGCGAGGACGTCCGGCTGCGCGATGCCGCGGTGTCCGTACTCGCCGAGCTCCACGAGCTGGCGGCGCCCGCGGCCGACGCGCTGCACACCCTGGTCACCGAACGTCCCGAGACACGCGTCCGCACCTGGGAGCGGGGGACGCCGGCCCTCGGCGACGCGCTCAAGGCGCTGGCACGCACCGGTGATCCACGGGCGGTGCCGGTGCTGGCCGAGGTGCTGGCGGGCCCGATCGTTCCTGCGGAACTCGGTCATGTGATCCCCCACCTGGGACGGACCGCAGCCCCGCTCGCCCCGGCGCTGCGCGGGCGTCTCGCGGGACTGGCCCTCGACGCGCCCGACCTGCACGACCGCGCCGTCCCCCTGTTGTGCGCGGTGGCGGCCCTCGGCGACACCGAGGCACTGCCGGCGGTGCTGCGGCTCATGACCGGCCTGCCCGCGGAAGTGCGCCTGCGGGAGACGGTGGTGGCCTCGGCGGCCCGCACACTAGGGACGCTCGGTGCCGCCGCCCGGGAGGCGGTACCGGTGCTGCGCGGGCTGCTGGACGGCCCGTGCGGGATCGCGGCGGCCGAAGCACTGTGGGTGCTGGAGGGGGATGCGGAGGCGGTACTGCCGCTGCTGCTCGGCGAGTTGACCGGCGAGGCGGGCGGCAGCGCCCGGGTGGCGGCCGAGGCCCTGGGCCGGATGGGCCCGGCGGCCCGTCCCGCCGCGCCGGGCCTGTACCGGCTGATCCGGTCCGGCGATCTGTGGGAACGGACCGCTGCCGCATGCGCCCTGTGGCGCGTCACGGGCGAACCGGACCCGGCGTCGGACACTCTGCGGGCAGCTTGGCGGGAGAGCCCCTACACCCGCGTTCCGATCGCCACCCTCGCGGTCCGTCTGGGCCCGGAGGCTGAGCCCTTGTGCGACCTGCTCCGCACGGAGCTGGCCGCCCGGCGCCGCCATCGAGCGACCCCCGGCGGCTACGCCGGCACCGACCTCCACGAGGACGAGATTCTGCTGCGCAGATGCCGGGAGGCATGCTTGAGTTCGACATAGTTCGACATCGTTCGACGTGGTTTGCGGGCAGTATAAGTTCCGGCGCGGGCGAGCGACCCCCACCTCCGGCACGGTGCAAAGCCGAACCCGCCCAGACTCAGCTCGCGCTGCGACCCCACTGCGGACCCAGCCGGGCCCACTCCGCGTCCCACTCCTCCAGGCGGCGGTCTTCCAGCCGCGTGCGCAGGGCGCGTGCTGCCGCGAAGGGCACCACGGACGCCCCGAGCGCCGCCACCGCACCGACCAGGACCGCTCGGAACCTCGCCTCGGACACGGTGGCGGGCCGCGTCACCTGGCGGCCCCGGCGATCCGTCCACACGGTGACGGGGGTGCCGGCCACGCTGCCGGCCTGGACCCTGATCTGGCCGGTGTGCACGGAGCCGTCGGCGGCCGTCCACCGCGCCGTCGCCCAGACGTGGTCGGCGCGGCTGTCCCGCCCGTCACCTCGCGCGGTTCCCGGTGCCCGCTCGGTCAGGTGTGCCTCGACCCGGCGCCACTCGGCACGTTCCCTGGCCAGCTCGCGCTCGACGGAGTGGCTCACCGCCGCACCGGCGGACGCGGCGATCAGCAGGACGAGGGTCCAGGACGCGAGCAGGAACCAGGACTCGATCCTGTCCGCCCGCCGTTTCAGCGGGTTGCGCCGCCAGCGCCACAGCCAACGCCCCGGTCCACGCACCGCCATCGACGGCACCCTCCTCACACCCCGCAGGGCCTTCCCGCGCCGCCCTCCCATACGTCGGGCCGTCGCCGGATGCTCACCGCCCCGTGGGCCCGGTCCGGTGCCGTGCTCGCCCCGCACGGTCGCAACACCGGTCTGACCTGCGGCGCCGTCTGATCCAGAGGTGACTGTCAGTGGCGGGGTGCAGACTGGCCGATGTCCGAAATCAAGACGTCGAGGACGACGTCGCGGAGGTGATCGGCATGACCGAGGTACTGCTCGCCGTGGGCACCCGCAAGGGACTGTTCATCGGGCGCCGGCGGGGTGGCGCCTGGGAGTTCGACGAGAGCCCCTACTTCAACGCGCAGGCCGTGTACTCGGTCGCCATCGACACCCGCGGCGCGGCCCCGCGGCTGCTGGTCGGCGGCGACAGCTCGCACTGGGGGCCGTCCGTGTTCCACTCCGACGACCTGGGCCGGACCTGGACGGAGCCGTCCCGGCCCGCCGTCAAGTTCCCCAAGGACACCGGGGCTTCGCTGGAGCGGGTCTGGCAGCTGCACCCGGCCGCCGCCGAGCCGGACGTCGTCTACGCGGGGACGGAACCGGCCGCGCTGTACCGCTCGGAGGACCGCGGGGAGACCTTCGAGCTGATCCGTCCGCTGTGGGAGCACCCGACGCGCTCCAAGTGGATGCCGGGCGGCGGCGGCGAGGGGCTGCACACCGTGCTGACCGACGAACGCGACCCGCGGGCGGTCACGGTGGCCGTCTCGACGGCGGGTGTGTTCCGCACCCTGGACGGCGGCGCGAGCTGGGCGCCGTCCAACTCGGGGGTGTCCGCGGTGTTCCTGCCGGATCCCGACCCGGAGTTCGGCCAGTGTGTGCACAAGGTGACCCGGGACGCGGTGAACCCGGACCGGCTGTATCTGCAGAACCACTGGGGGGTCTACCGGAGCGACGACGCGGGCGCGCACTGGACGGACATCGGCGAGGGGCTGCCGTCCACGTTCGGTTTCGCGGCGGTGGCCCATCCGCATCGCGGTGACACGGCGTACGTCTTCCCGATCAACGCCGACTCCGACCGGGTGCCCGCGGACCGGCGCTGCCGGGTCTTCAGGACGTCGGACGCGGGCCGGAGCTGGGAGCCGCTCAGCGCGGGCCTGCCGCAGGGCGACCACTACGGCACGGTGCTGCGCGACGCCATGTGCCACGACGGCGCCGACCCGGCGGGCATGTACTTCGGCAATCGCAACGGCGAGGTGTACGCGTCCGCGGACGACGGCGACAGCTGGCGGCAGTTGGCGGCGCATCTGCCGGACGTGCTGTGTGTGCGGGCCGCGGTGGTCGGATGAGCGCAGAGCCGGTCCCGTCCGGTCTTGGCCACTGGTTGATCGCCCCTGCCGTTACGGCAGTAGGGTGACGCCCGTGGCACCACGACCCTTGCATGAGATCGTCGAAGCGGGCTGGGCGAAGGCCCTGGAACCGGTGGCCGGACACATCGCCGGGATGGGCGAGTTCCTGCGCGCGGAGATCGCCGCGGGACGCACCTACCTCCCGGCCGGGCACCACGTACTGCGGGCCTTTCAGCAGCCCTTCGACGAGGTACGCGTCCTGATCGTCGGCCAGGACCCGTACCCCACCCCGGGGCACGCGGTGGGGCTGTCGTTCTCGGTGGCGCCCGAGGTGCGCCCGCTGCCCGGCAGCCTCGTCAACATCTTCCGCGAGCTGACGTCCGACCTCGGCCTGCCCCAGCCGACCACCGGTGACCTCACGCCGTGGACCGAGCAGGGCGTGCTCCTGCTCAACCGGGCGCTCACCACGGCTCCGCGCAAGCCCGGCGCGCATCGCGGCAAGGGCTGGGAGGAGGTCACCGAGCAGGCCATCCGGGCGCTGGCCGGGCGCGGCAAGCCGCTGGTCTCCATCCTGTGGGGCCGCGACGCGCGCAACTGCCGCCCGATGCTGGGCGACTTGCCCGCGGTGGAGTCGGCGCACCCTTCGCCGATGTCGGCCGACCGGGGCTTCTTCGGCTCCCGGCCGTTCAGCCGGGCCAACGACCTGTTGATCCGTCAGGGCGGCCAGCCGGTGGACTGGCGACTGCCGTGACCGGGGCACGGGCGGAGCCGGGTCCCGGGTATCTCGCCGTCGACTCGGGCGGCTCGGGTCTGCGGGCGGTCGTCGGGGCGGTCGGGTCCGGGCCGCTGGCCCGGGGTGCCTCCGGGGAACCGGTGCGGACCGGGCCCCGGGGGCTCGACGCGGGCCATTTCCTGGAACAAGTGGTGCCGCTCGCGCGGGACCTGGCCGCCGAGGCGGGGGTTGCGGGTCTGGTCACGGCTGTGGTCGGGGCGGCCGGGCTGGCGACTCTGGGGGACGAGTTGAGCGCCGAGCTGCCGGGCGCGCTCGCCCGTGAGCTGGGTGTGCGTCGGGTGGCGCTGGCCGCCGACGCGGTCACGGCCTACGTCGGCGCCCTCGGCCCCCGGCCCGGTGCCGTGATCGCCGCCGGCACGGGTCTGATCGCGGTCGGCACCGACCTGACCGGCTGGCGCCGGGCGGACGGCTGGGGTCATCTGCTGGGCGACTGCGGCAGCGGCGCGTGGATCGGCCGGGCGGGTCTGGAGGCGGCGCTGCGCGCCCACGACGGCCGTGCGGGCGGCTCCGCCCCGCTGCTGACGTGTGCCGAGGAGATGTTCGGTCCCGCGGCCGGGCTGCCGGGTCGGCTGTATCCGCGCAGCGACCGGCCCGCCGTCCTCGCCTCGTTCGCGCCGCGGGTCGCCGAGTGCGCCGAGAGCGACCCGGTCGCGGAGGGCATCCTGCGCGCGGCGGCCCGGCACATGGCGGACTCCGCCGCGGCCGTCCTGCCGGAAACGGGCGCGACGGAGCCGCTGGTCGCCGTCACCGGTGGCCTGCTGAAGCTGGGCGACCGCCTGGTCACGGCAGTGGACGAGGAGCTGGCGAAGCGGTTGCCGGGGGCGCGGCGAGTGCCGGCGGAGGGGGATCCGTTGCACGGATCGGTACGGATCGCGGAGGACCTCACGGCCGGTTCCTTCACCCTTCCGAGTGACGAGGCGATGCTGCGTGTGATCAGCCCGGCAGGTGAAGGGCTCGCCGGTGGGCCGAGTGCCGACAGGTAACTCATCAGACATATCCGGACGGATACCGCTCACCTGCACCCTCCCCGAACAGGGGAGCCCAAGAAGCCACTAACATGCCGCAGCATGAGCACCCCCACTGGGCCCGCGTCCGGCCTGCCAGTACGAATGCCGCGCCCCCGCCAGCCAGGACGGCACCGCCGTCCCGAGCCCCTGGTGGCTCCCGAGGGCGCGCCCGCGCTCGTCCTCGCCGTGCCGGGTACTCCCAGTAGTGCCACCCGCTCACTCGCCGACGAGGTCGTGAGCATCGCCCGCTCCGAGCTGCCCGGCCTCGACGCCCGGATCGGCTACCTCGACGGCGACGCCGACGCCTCCGCGGAGTTCCCGTCGCTGCAGTCGGTGCTCGCACGCGCCGCCGAGGAGCGCTCCGCCCGCTTCGAGCAGGCGCGTGCCGTCGGTCTGGACGTCAAGGAGCCGGACGGTCCCGTCGCCGTGGTCGTGCCGCTGCTCGCCGGCCCGGACAGCGCGCTGCTGCGCCAGGTCCGTCAGTCCGTGATGGACAGCCGGGTCGCCGCCGACCTGACCGATGTGCTCGGCCCGCACCCGCTGCTCGCCGAGGCGCTGCACGTGCGGCTGTCCGAGGCGGGTCTGGCCCGCGCCGACCGTGCCCGGCTGTTCACGGTGGCGACCGCCGCCGACGGCATCATCCTGGCCTCCGTGGGTGGGGACGAGGCCGTGCAGGCGGCCGGGATCACCGGCATGCTGCTCGCCGCGCGCCTCGCCGTGCCGGTGATGGCCGCGGCGCTGGACCAGGAGGGTTCGATCGCGTCCGTCGCCGAGCAGCTGCGCGGCGCCGGTTCGCAGCAGCTGGCGCTCGCGCCGTATCTGATCGGTCCGGAGATCGACGCGAGTCTGATCGCCGAGGCCGCGAAGGAGGCGGGGTGCTCCGCCGCCGAGCCGCTGGGCCCGTACCCGGCGATCGGCAAGCTCGCGCTGGCCAAGTACACGACGGCCCTGGGCATCGCGCCGCAGCAGCCGCAGGGGACGCCGGCCCGCTGACGCGCAGGCGTGGACGCCGACACGGAGAAAGGGCCTGCTCATGATGAGCAGGCCCTTTCTCCGTGCCGCGGGGGTCGTCGGTCGGCTGCGGGTAGGTGGGGGCTGGTCGCGCAGTTCCCCGCGCCCCTTCAGGGCGTTTCCCGCGCCCCCCACGAGAGCGTGGCCCTCGCTCAGTCGATCACTACGCATGACGCCGCCGGTACCGGGATCGCCCCGCCGCGACGGGGGATGCCGGTGGCCGGGTCGATGGTGAACCAGGTCACGTCGCCGGAGCGCTCGTTCGCGACGTACAGGAAGCGGCCGGACGCGGTGAGCGCACGGGGCCAGTGTCCGCCGCAGGGCACCGTGCCGACCAGCCGCAGGCCGGGCGTCGCCCCCTCCCCGTCGTGCTCTCCCGGCCCCTCGGCCGTGAACGCCGACAGGACGTCCTCGCCCCGGGTCGCGGTCCACACGAAACGCCCGTCGGCGGAGACCGCGACGCCGGACGGGTAGGCGTCGCCCGCCGGGGCGCCGGGCAGCACCGGAAGCTCGGTGAGCGGCTTGAGCAGGCCCTGAGCCGCGTCCCAGGCGCAGACGACGAGGGTGGGGCTGAGCTCGTTGAGGAGGTACGCCCGCGTGCCGTCCGGGTGGAAGGCCAGATGGCGTGGGCCCGAGCCGGGGCGCAGGGCGATCTCGCGGTGCAGGGCGAGGGCGCCGCCGGTCAGGGTGCACACCCGTACCGAATCCGTGCCGAGGTCGACCGTGACGGCCCAGCGCCCGCTCGGGTCGGGCTGGACCTGGTGGGCGTGCGGCCCCTGCTGGCGCTGCGGGTGGGGTCCCGAGCCGGTGTGCAGGAGCCTGCCGGACGCGGCCGGGGCGAGGGAACCGTCGGCGCGCACGGGCACGGCCGTGACGCTGCCGGAGCCGTAGTTGGCGGTCAGGAGGTGACCGGCGAACAGGCTCAGGTGGGTCGGCCCGCTGCCGTCGACGGGCACCGGGGGGCCGTCCGGCTCGGGCCTGTCCCCGCTCACGCGGTACGCGGCCACCGCGCCTTCGGACGTCTCGCTGACGGCGTACAGCGTGCGGCCGTCGGGCGACAGGGCCAGGAAGGAGGGGTCGGGTACGCCGTTCACCGTGCCCAGGGCGGTCAGCGCGCCGTCGTCGGGGGAGATCGCCGCCGTGACGATGCCGGGGCCTCCGGCGGCCGTGAAGGATCCGATGTACGCCCGTCGCCTGCCGTCCGCCACGGCTGTCCCCTCTCGTCCCGCTGTCCACTGAACCACTGGGCCCGCTCGTCGGGCTGACGGTAGCAGTCGATCACGGAAGGTCCAGACCAAGGACGGCCGGATGTGTGCTGCGGCTCAGGCGCCCACCAGCGGGGAGCCGGACGGGGCCCGCAGGGGCGCGGCGAGTTCGGCCAGGGCCCGCTCCAGGCCGTGCAGATGGGCCAGGGCGGGTTCCGTGGCGGCCGGCGCGGTGCGGACCGGCAGGTCCCGGCCGCCGGTGAGCGCCTCGACCGCCGCCTCCACGCGCCAGCAGGCGGCGGCCAGGCGGGCGTCGTGCGAGGCCTCGGGGTCGGCGGCGACGGCGACGAGGCCGCGGATCTCCCGGGCGCAGTCGTCGAGCAGGCCGAGCACCCGGCGAGCCCGGCGCTTGCGGCCGAGCATGGGGTTCAGCGGGTGCACCAGCGGCGCGACGGAGAGCCGTACCCGCGCGAGCAGCTGCTCCAGCTCGGCCACCTTCGGGCTCGGGTCGGCGCCTTCGGTCCCGGCCAGGCGGGCGGCCGTCTCGGCGGTGCAGGCGTGGACGCAGCGCAAGGCGCGCTGGATCCAGGCGTCAGTGACGCTGTGCGTGGTCACGGGCAGCACGAACGCCACGGCGAGGACGGCGCCGAGCGCGCCCACACCGGTCTCCACGAGCCGCAGGGCCAGCAGTTCCGGGCTCAGGACGCCCAGGAGGCCGTAGAGCATCGCGGCGAGCAAGGTCACCCAGAGCATCATCCAGGTGTAGGACACAGCGGCGGTGTAGAAGATGCCGAAGACGGAGACGGCCACGATCACGGCGGTGGGGAACGCGTCCCCGTGCACGGGCAGGGCGACGAACAGGCCGAGCCCGATGCCGAGGACCGTGCCCATGAACCGGCGGAAGCCGCGGACCAGGGTCTCCCCGCGGGAGGTGGTGTTGACGAAGATCCACCAGGTGGCGCCGACGGCCCAGTACCAGCGCTGGCCGGACACCAGCTGGCCGACGACGAGGGCGAATCCCGCGCCGGCGGTCGCCTGGATCGCCTGGCGGGTGGTGATGCGGGCCAGACCGGTGCCGCCCGGCGGGGCGGGTACGACGGCGGGGGGCATGCGGCGCTCGTAGCACCACAGCCCGAAGCGCACGACGGCGGCGGCGAGCACGGACAGCAGGACGGAGGCGTACAGCTCGGGCAGCTGGCCCGGGGTCGCGTGCAGGAACTGCGCCACGAAGTACGTCATGAACGCGAACACGCCGAGGCTGTGCCCGCGCGGACCCCAGCGCCGGGCGTAGACCCCCGCACCTACCACGGCGAGGAAAGCGAGGTCCCGGGCGAGCGGCTGGTCGTGCAGCTCGGCCGCGACGGCGAGCAGGGGCAGGCCGACGGCCGGCAGCAGCGCGGTGGTGACGGCCTGGCCGCGGACCGTCGGGTCGGTGACGGTGAACAGGGCGAGCAGGGCGGCGAGCCCGCCGGTGACGGCGCCCGCGAGCGAGTGTCCGGCCAGGCCGCACACGACGACGGCCAGAGAGATGCCGAGCACGGCGCGGGCCGCGAAGCGCAGCCGCACGCGGCCCGGGTCCGGAGCCATGAACACCCTCTTCAGCACTGCTTACCGCCCCCTGGGAGTGTCGTTCGGAATGTGGCATGAAAAAGGCGCCGCGGGGTCCGCAGCGCCATCGACGCATCCATATCACCATCCCTGCCGCCAGTGGCTCAACTGGCGAGCCGGACGCTGGGCCATTGGTACAGTTGACGTCCCTGATGAGCGGCCGACGGAGTGCCAACGGCCGACGCTGCACCGAGGAGGCCGGGCACGATGGCCGTGGACGAGCTCGACACCCGCATCCTGCGGCTGCTGCTGGAGCAGCCGCGCACCAGCGTGCGGGAGTACGCCCGCATCCTGGGAGTGGCGCGGGGCACCCTCCAGGCCCGCCTGGACCGTATGGAGCGCGAGGGCGTGATCACCGGTACAGGGCCGGCCCTCTCCCCCGCCGCGCTGGGCCATCCCGTGCTCGCGTTCGTGCACATCGAGGTCACCCAGGGTCATCTGGACGAGGTCGGCGACGCGCTGGCGGGCGTCCCGGAGATCGTCGAGGCGTTCTCCATCACCGGCGGCGGCGATCTGCTGACCCGGGTGGTGGCGCGGGACAACGGGCATCTGGAGGACGTGATCCAGAAGCTGATCAGCCTGCCCGGTGTGGTCCGCACCCGCACCGAGGTGGCCCTGCGCGAGCGGGTCCCGCACCGGCTGCTGCCCCTGGTGGAGTCGATCGGGCGCGGCGCACGCAAGTGAGCATCCGGCAAGCGATCACTCCGCCCCGTTGACGTGCTCCTGCTCCCCTCCCTATCGCCTGGTCACCCCTTCGCACAATGTCCGATATATCGAACCGTGTGGGTGGCCACGTACGCGCCCTGAAGCCCGCCGAAGATTTTTCCGCGAACGCTGATTGTCTCGCGCCTGTCGTCCGTACTCCCTGCTGTTGGGCCGTTCATATCCCAGGAGGCACGATGCGCATCTCGCGCAGCACGGCAGGAACCGCGTTCGTGGGCGGAGCCATGATTCTCACCCTCGCCGCGCTCGCCTATCCCACCATGCTGGGCGTGCAGAACACCTCGACCAAGCCGGACCGGATCATCGCCAACACGAACTACGGGCCGCTCACCGAGGCGGACCGCGACTTCGTGGTGAAGGTCCGCGCGGCGGGTCTCTGGGAGCACCCGCTGGGTCTGCTGGCGATGGAGCGGGGCACGACGCCGGAGATGAAGGAGGCGGGCGAGCATCTCGTCGTCGGGCACGGACGGCTGGACGCGAGCTGCCGCAAGATCTCGATCGAGCTGGGCATCACGCTGCCCAACCAGGCGTCGCCGCAGCAGGAGCAGTTCGTGGAGACCGTGAACTCCGCCACCGGCCGGGAGTTCGACTCGGTCGCGGCGAACATCATGCGTGTGACGCACGGTCAGATCTTCCCGGCCATCGCCAAGATCCGCGCCAGCACCAGGAACACGCTGATCCGGCAGCTGGCCGACCAGGCCAACGACACGGTGCTCGACCACATGACCGTGCTGGAGAAGACGGGCATGGTCAATCAGGAGCAGGTCAACTTCCAGCAGACCAGCCCGCCCAAGATGCCCGCGGAGCAGGTGACCCCGCCGGCGCCGCCGGCCGGCGCACCGGTCAAGGTGCTGGAGATCCCCAAGGGGCTGGAGGACCTGAACACGGTGTCGCCGGCGCCCTCGCCGTCGGGGACGGTCAAGTAACCGGCGGGGCGACCGGGCTCCCCTGGGCGGACACCCCCTAGGACCTGCGGCGGGGCTTGCCCCGTCGTGGGTCCTTCGTCGTGCCGCCGGTGCCTTTCCGGCGGCTGCCTCCCGTGCCTCCCCTGCGGCTGCCACCGGCCGGGGCGCCCGCCCTGCGCTGCCGGTCGGCCCGGTCCTGGCCGGGACGGCGGTCCTTCTCCTGCGCGGCGGGCTGCTTGCGTCCGCGGGTGCTGTTGACGGTGCGGCCGCGGACGATGCCGATGAAGTCCTCGACCCGGTCCGTGTGCGCGTCCTCGGGCCAGGCCAGCGCCACGCTCGATGCGGGCGCGTCCGTGAGGGGCCGGTGGGTGAGGTCCTTGCGGTGGTGCAGCCGGGCGAGCGACAGCGGCACGACGAGGACGCCGATCCCGGCGGCGACCAGTTCCACGGCGTCGGCGGTGGTGGCCGGGCGTTCCAGGGCGGGGCGGCCGGGCAGCGCCTCCCAGGCGAGGACGTCGTCGAGGGGATGCAGCACGATGTCGTCGGCCAGATCGCCGACGGACACCTCGTCGGCGGCCGTCACGAGATGGTCCTTGGGGACCACGACGACCGTCTGCTCGGTGTAGAGGGGGATCGCGCTGAGGACCGTCCGGTCGACGGGCAGCCGTACGAGGCCGGCGTCGGCGTCCCGGCTCCGCAGCCGTTCCTCGGCCGTGCCGGGCGGTGCCTGGGTGAGGGCCAGCGGGACATCGGGCAGCCGCTCGTTCCAGATGCGCACCCATTTGTCGGGCATCACCCCGGGTACGTACACGAGCCGGAACGAGGGGGACACTTCCTGGCCTGTCACCTGGCCAGGTTACCGGCCGTGGTCGGCGCTCGTGCACACGCTCGATACCCTGGACCCCATGACGTCGCACCAGAGCACCCAGACGATGAAGCCCGCGACCGCGGCGAAGAAGCTGGGTGTGTACCTCGAGGCCACCCCTGCCGAGTTTCGTGAGGGTGTGGTCTCGCGCGCCGAGCTGAACGCGCTCCAGGCCGATCCGCCGCAGTGGCTGCGGGATCTGCGGCGCGACGGCCCGCACCCCCGTCCGGTGGTCGCGGCCAAGCTGGGCGTGTCGATCTCGGGGCTGGCGCGCGGCGGGATCACCGAGCCCCTCACCACCGAGCAGATCGAGGCGCTGAAGCAGGAGCGCCCCGAGTGGCTGGAGCGGGAGCGGGCCACTCAGGCGGAGGTGCGCAAGGAGGCGGCCCGTCTGAAGCAGCGCAAGGCGGAGAGCGCGGACGACTGAGGTCGCGGCGGTACGGCCCCCGGTGGGCCGGAAATTCGGGGGCGCCCCGGGCCGCCGCTCTGGGATCATGCCCGGATGGTTCACCCTCTCGAACAGTTGATCGTCCGGCATACGCGTCGTCTCCCCTCCCCCACGGGTCCCGCGGGTGACGGAAGCGTCGCGGCGCGGCAGTTCGACGCCGCCCTGATGTCGGTCGGGTTCAAGCTCTCCGCGGAACTGCTGGAGCATCTGTCGAGGCTGTCCGAGGGGACGGTCGTCGACACGGCCGTCCGCACGCTGGGCACCGTCCGTGAGATCGTCGGCGACCACGTGCGGCACAACGTGTACTTCGTCGGCTTCCCGGCGAACGTCCCGGACACCTTCGACTTCTGGATGCGCTGCATCGCCGAGGCCCTCGCCGACGACAACGCCCGCGAGAGCACCCTGAAGCAGCTCAGCACGGGTGTGGTGGACCTGCTCACGCTGCCGTCGTACGGCACCTACCGCCACACCTACGCCGAGATGCTCGCCGCCCACGACGAGCTGATCGCCGCCGCCGGTGACCGCGTGACGGTGCTGCACCTCGGCGGCCCGGTGGACGACGAGGTCGCCGCCCTGTACCTGGCCCTGGCCGGGAGCAGCACCCCGCTGGGCGACGAGACGCTGGCCGACCTCGCGGTCCTCGCCGGGGCGTGTGCGGACGGGCCGCAGCCCGAGTCGATCCCGGTGCGGGAGAACCGCGCGGTCGTGAACCGGGCGCGGCTGGAGGCCGGTGCGGAGCCGCTGCTGGACACGGTGACCGACGTGCTGCGGCTGGCCTGTGCCCTGTCGGACGGGGACGTGACGCTCCAGGAGCCCACCCGGTTCAAGGCGCTGTCCCGGCCGGCGCGCCGTGCGCTGCTGGCCGGCCTCGACGCGGTGGTGGCCGCGTCCCCGGCCAAGCTGGCCGACGTGCACGGGCATCGTGAGGCGTTCAAGCGGCTGGGCGAGCGGCTGCACCCGCACGAGTACCCGCGGTGGCCGCACGCCGCGGAGGTGTTCGCGGTCGCCCGGGGCGAGCAGCGGGTGCCGTCCTTCGACAGCCGGGTGGAGGAACTGCTCGGGCGCGGTGACCTGACCGGTGCGGTGGAGCTGCTGAGGTCCGCTCCCGGCAAGCTGTTCCGCGCGCTGGACCGGCTGCTGCGGGAGGCCGGCACGGAGGACGAGCGGGAGGCCGTGGTGGCCGCGGCTCAGCAGGTCGCGCCGCAGGTGTCCGGCCGGGTGGTGCTCTCGGCGCGGGAGCACTTCCACAACCGGGCGGGCGCCGAGGAGCGCCGTGTCTTCGTCAACCGTCTCGGCCGTGCGTGGGTGACCTCGGACGACCGTGGGCCGGTGCCGGGACCGGTGCGTGAGCGTCTGATCGCCGCCCTCGACGCCGAGGTGGTCCGCCGGCTGCCCGAGGCGGGGCAGGTACTGGTCGACCCCGCGATGCTGGACGTGGCACTGCCGCTGAGCGGCCGGGCGACGTCGGCCGGGCTCGGGGTGCTGCCGCGCGGGTCCCGGTCCGCGGTGGAGGGCGAGCTGCTGCGCTTCTTCGTGTACTGGAAGCAGACCGCCCGCACGACCGACTACGACCTGTCGGCGCTGGTGCTGGACGCCTCCTACGAGACGGTCCTGTGGCTGTCGTACACCGCGCTCAGGGACGTGGAGGGCGAGCACTCCGGTGACATCACCGACGCTCCCGACGGGGCCTCGGAGTTCATCAACCTCAGGCTGGGGGCCGTGCGCGGCACGTACATCGTGCCGCAGGTCAACATCTACTCCGGGGAGGGGTTCGAGGAGGTCGAGGAGTCCTTCTTCGGGTTCATGCTGCGGGACGCCGAGCAGCGCGGCCGTCCGTTCGAGCCGCGCACGGTGCGGATGAAGTCGGAGCTGCGCGGGCCCGGCCGGGTCGCGCTGCCGCTGGCCTTCGTGCGCGACGACGACGGGCGGTGGCACGCCCGGTGGCTGCACCTGTACCTGAAGGGGCACCCGTCGGCCAACCGGGTCGAGGGCAACCGGGTCTCGGTGGCGACGCTGCTGCGCGGCATCGTCGAGCGTCAGCACCTCACCGTCGGCTACCTGACCGGGCTGCTGGCGGAGCGCGCCGAGGCCGTGACCTCGTGGGACGGGCAGAAGGTCCCGGACGGTCCGGTCACCTTCATCGGTCTGGAACGCCCCGAGGGCCTCCACCCGGACTCCCGGGTCGTCACCCCCGGAAATCTGCGCGACCTGATCCCCGAGTGACTGCTAGGCTCGGCTGCGGCGAGGCCATGAACGGGCTTCCTTCTCCTTTCCTTTCCTGAAATTAGTCCGCTCGCTCTCCTCGCCACCGACTTCCAGCACCCCCGACCGGGTTTCCGGCCGGGGGTGCTGTCGTGTGCCCGTGGGGTCACCGTGGCGACGGGAGCGGGGTGACGGTGATCCCGATGTGCGCGCCGGGCCGGGCCCGCACCCGGGCGGTCGCCGAGCGGTCCGCGGGCAGGGTGGGTGTGCTGGTCCGGGCGGGCCCGGTCAGCTCGATGCGCCAGCCGCCCGGACGAGGCGGCACGGAGATCTCGGTGACGTGGCGGCCGGCCCGGTACTCCACGGTGAAGACCCCGCTGTCCGGCTCGTACCGCTCGGCGGTGATCCGGCCCGCGACCGCCGGTGCGTACGGTGCGGCGGTCTGCTCCTTGTTGGTACGGAAGCGGCCCTCGCGGTCGACGGCGCAGTACCCGCCGCCGTAGCACCAGACGTAGCCCGCCCAGCCGGAGCTGTAGCGGTTCAGGGAGGCCAGGGCGTCCCGGTAGAAACGGCCCATGTTCGGCAGGGAGTTGTTGAGCGGGCCCCACTCCCCCACGACCACCGGGACGCCGTACCGGCGCGGGTAGACGGTCACGGCGGACTCGTAGGCCTCGATCCAGCCGGCCGACGGGTCGTAGTCGGCGCCCGCCTCCATCGCCGTGTTGTAGAAGTGCGGGGCGTAGACCGCCTTGCGGTCGTGGACGCGGCCCAGTCCGGTGGGGACGCCCTCGCCGACGATGGGGGTCGGCTCGAAGAAGATCCAGGAGTCGTCGTCCACGGACCGGACGGCATCGGCGAGACGGTTGTACATGGCGGTGAGCTGGTCGCGTTCGATGCGGCGGGCGGCCGTCGGCAGGTCCTCGCCGGGGGCGATCTCCCCCATGGGCTCGTTGATCAGGTCGTAGCCGAGGACGGCCGGGTGGCCGGCGAAGCGACCGGCCATGACACGCCACATGCCGGCCTGGGCGCGCCGCAGGTCCGGGTCCTCGTAGAGGTGGGTGAACGCCCGCTGCACGGCCGGTTCGAAGTACTCGGCGAACCAGTCCTCGGGGTGCGGGGTGAACGGCAGGCCGTCGGTCCGCGTGGCCCACTCGGGGATGCCGCGGTGTCCGAACGCGGGCCCGAAGACGTCCTGGTGGGCGTCGATCAGTACCCGCACGCGGTGCTGGTGCGCCCAGTCCAGGATCCGCTCGATCCTGCGGAGGTACCGCTCGCTGTAGCGGCCGCGCTCGGGTTCGAGATCGTCCCAGAAGACAAGGAGGCGGGCGAAGTTGAAGCCCTGGGCGCGCAGGTCGCGGAAGTGGCGCTCGGTGATCGCGGAGAGCGCGTCCTCGCCGCGGTGGGTCTTGTCCTCGACGTTCCAGCCACGCAGGGTCAGCACGCGGCCGTGGTCGTCCGTCAGCCGGGGGATGGCGGGGGGCGAGTCCCGGTGGCCGGCGGGATCCTGCGCGTGGGCGGCTCCGGTGGCGAGCAGGAGGGTGCTGAGGGCTGTGCAGACGAGCGCGGCGAGCAGACGGCGGTACACGGGACCTCCGGCACGGTCGGTCGGCAGTGCGGCAGATCACAGCAGGAAACGTGAGCATTGTTCAAGAGTGCGTCGCCGGTGCGCCGTTCCCGGCCCGGGTGGATCCGGTCGGCGGCGAGCGGCGGTGCGCGCCGCCGAACAGTTCGACGAAGCCCGCCGGCCGGCCCGGCTGCTTGCGGGCCGGCCGGCGGGCGGCGTGTGGTCGGCGTGCCGGCGTTCTGCGAGCGAGGCGCTGCGACACGTGCATTTCTCGCCGCCGGTGCCGGTGCGGCCGACGGGCTAGGGGGTGTCCGCAACGTCGCGTCGTCTGCCCGAAGGGCGGGCCCTGCGGCGTCCGGTGCGTGCTCTGGGTGCGGCGAGAGGGCGTGCCGGGCGCCGCGTGGCAGGCGGGACTTTGCGGACACCCCCTAGCGCTCGAGGCCGGCCTCGTCGGCGGGTTCGAGGGTTTCCTTCGCGGGTGCCGGCGCCGGTTCGGGCGACGGGACGCGGGGGCGGGTCAGGCGCAGGGCCAGGGGTTCGGTGTAGCGGGCGGTGAGCGGGCCGAGGACGACCAGGACCAGGACGTAGGCCGTGGCCAGGGGGCCCAGGTCCGGTTCGATGCCGGCGGTGACCGCGAGGCCCGCGATCACGATGGAGAACTCGCCGCGGGCGACCAGGGTGCCGCCCGCGCGCCAGCGGCCCTTGGGGGAGATTCCGGCCCGGCGGGCGGCCCAGTAGCCGGTGGCGATCTTGGTGAGCGCCGTGACGACGGCGAGACCCAGCGCGGGGAGGATCACCGGGGGGATCGACTGCGGGTCGGTGTGCAGGCCGAAGAAGACGAAGAACACCGCGGCGAACAGGTCCCGCAGGGGCGCCAGGAGGTTGTGGGCTCCCTCGGCGACCTCGCCGGACAGGGCGATGCCGACCAGGAACGCGCCGACGGCCGCCGACACCTGCAACTGCTGGGCGAGACCGGCGACGAGCAGGGTCAGGCCGAGCACCACCAGCAGGAGTTTCTCCGGGTCGTCGCTGGAGACGAAGCGGGAGATCACCCGGCCGTAGCGGACGGCGACGAAGAGGACGAGACCGGCGACCCCGAGCGCGATGGCCAGCGTCACGCTGCCCGCGGCGAGGCTGACCCCGGCCAGCAGGGCCGTGATGATCGGCAGGTAGACCGCCATCGCCAGGTCCTCGAGGACCAGGATGCTGAGGATGACCGGGGTCTCGCGGTTGCCGAGGCGTCCGAGGTCGCCCAGGACCTTGGCGATCACACCTGAGGACGAGATCCAGGTGACGCCGGCGAGGACCACGGCCGCGACCGGTCCCCAGCCGAGGAGCAGGGCGAGGGCGGCGCCGGGCAGGGCGTTGAGCGCCATGTCGACGAGCCCGGCCGGGTACTGCGTCTTGAGGTTGGAGACCAGGTCGCTGGCCGTGTACTCCAGGCCCAGCATGAGCAGCAGCAGGATGACACCGATCTCGGCGCCGATCGCGACGAACTCCTCGCTCGCGCCGAGCGGCAGCAGCCCGCCCTCGCCGAACGCCAGCCCGGCGAGCAGATACAGGGGGATCGGCGAGAACCGCAGGCGTCCGGCGAGCCGGCCGAGCAGACCGAGGCCGAGGATGATCGCGCCGAACTCGATCAGGAAGATCGCGGAGGAGTGCACGCGCTCACTCCCGCCCGAGTATCTCGGCGGCGGCCTCGATGCCCTCGCGGGTGCCGATGAGGATCAGCGTGTCCCCGCCCGCCAGCCGGAAGTCCGGCGCCGGCGACGGAATCGCCTCCGCCCTTCGCAGCACCGCCACGATCGACACTCCGGTCTCGGTGCGCATCCGGGTCTCGCCCAGCACCCGGCCGTTCCAGTGGGAGGCGGCGGACAGCTCGATGCGCTCGGCGACCAGGCCGAGGTCGGTGGTGTGCAGCAGATTGGGGCTGTGGTGGGCCGGCATCAGGGCGTCGATGAGCGCGGCCGACTCGGCGACGGACAGCTTCAGCGACTGGGCGCAGGCGTCCGGGTCGTCGGAGCGGTAGATGTTGACCGTGCGGGCGCCGTCCCGGTGCGCGATGACGGACAGGTGCTGGTGCTCACGCGTGGTGAGGTCGTATTTCACGCCGATGCCCGGCAGCGGCGTGGTGCTCATCCGTGGAGCAGGCACAGCCCGTCCCCTTCCAGGTTCTCTTCGTTCTCGTCCGTTCGACATGCCGGGTGCGGTGCGTCGTCGCACCGGTGATCCACACCCGCCCCGGACATGGTGCCATCCGGCCGGTCGGCCGGAACATGGGTGTTGTCACGGATGGACAGGGGTCCCGGTCCGGGCACAGGATGCCCGGGGAGGCCGTCTCGCCGCAGGTCAGAACCCGTGTGCGCCGCGAGAGCGCAGGAGCCTGGGCCGCCGCCCGCGAGAGCGCAGGAGTCTGGGCACCGCCCGCGAGAGAGCAGACGCGTGGGCCGCCGCCCGCCCGCCCGCCCGTGATCGGCCACGAGGTGGCCTCCCGGCCCGGGTAGGCGTCCGTACCCGCGGGTACTCGGATGCGCTGCCGGCTCCGGGACGTCCGGGATCACGCCGGCCGTGCCGCGGGCCGGGCACGGGGACGGGAGTGAGCAGTGAATGACACGGTGATCGTTGGAGTGGACGGCTCGCCGTCGAGTCTCGCCGCGGTCGACATCGCGGCCCGGGAGGCCCATCTGCGGGGCGCCCAGCTGAGGATCGTGCACGCCTTCAGCCAGCCGGCCGACCTGGACCCGATGATCCACGGGGCGCTGGCGCAGGCCGAGCAGCGCGCCCACGACCTCTCGCCGGACCTGGACGTCGCCCGGACCGTGGCGGCCGGTGACACGCTGACGGTGTTGCGGAGCGAGTCGCGGCACGCGGTGCTGGCGGTGGTCGGCAGGCGGGGTCATGGCGGGTTCGGGGACCTGCTGCTCGGCTCGACGGTGGTGAAGCTGGCCGCGCACGGGCACTGCCCGGTCATGGTGGTCCGCGGACGTCCCGATCCGCAGGGGCCCGTGCTGCTCGCCGTGGACGGCTCGCCGGCCGGGGCCGCGGCGGCGCAGTTCGCCTTCGCCGAGTGCGCGCTGCGTGGGGCGCCGCTGGTCGCGATGCACGTGTGGAACACCTGGAGCGAGCCGACGCCGTACGAGGGGCCCGCCGACCCGCTGAACGTCGTGGTCGATCTGGACCGGCTGCGCGAGACCCACCAGCGACTGCTGGTGGACGCCGTGGCAGGGCTGCGCACCGCCCATCCGGAGGTCGCCGTGGAGCTGCGCCTGGAACGGGGCCGGGTGCGTCATGCGCTGCTCGAGGCCTCGCGGGAGGCCCAGTTGCTGGTCACCGGGGCACGCGGGCACGGCGGCTTCACCGGGATGCTGCTCGGCTCGGTCAGCCAGGCGCTGCTGTATCACGCCGACTGCCCGGTGACCGTGGTGCGGCGCCACGAATGAGCGTCCTACCATGGGGCGTAGGGCACATCGGGCACCGGATCGGACAGCCCGGAAGCCGCGCCTGCTGTCGGGCGGCAACCCGCAGATGCCGAAGGGCGACGGCGACGAGCCCGTCCGGGCGTACATCGAGGCGATGCCAGGCTGGAAACGCGAGATCGGCCGCCGGCTCGACGACCTCGCGTGCGCACCGTCCCCAGGTGCGCAAAGCGGTCCCCTGGAATTCGCCCTTCTACGGCGTCGAGGGCGACGGGTGGTTCCTCAGCGTCCACTGCTTCACCAGGTACGTGAAGCTGACCTGGCACAACGGTTCGTCGCGATGAGCTCGACGAGGACCTGCTGGTGAACTGGCTCGGCCAGGCCGTCGGCCTGCCCGGCGAGAAACTCTTCTGAATCCCGCCCGACCGGCGGAATTCTGCGTGTGCTTCGCCGTGCTCCTGTGCGCCCCCTTGGAGAAAGGGTTCGCCACATCGGGCCCCGGGTTGGACTGGGCAGGACAGGATTCACGCGACATCTACGCGTGACATCACGGAATTCCCTTGTGATTCCCTTGTGCCGACTGAGGCAGGTGGTATCCGATGAACCGAATCCCGGAATCGACCCCGACCGCAGAATCAGAGCAATCATGGAAATCCGGCACTGCTCCGGGCATATTCCCGCCCGTCAGCCACGGTATCGCTCTGTTCCGCCGCCCGCTGGAGTTTCTGAATTCCTTACCCACGCACGGTGATCTGGTGGAGATACGCCTCGGTCCGGTGCGTGCCTGGCTGGTGTGCCATCCACGTCTGGTCCACGACATGCTCAGGGACACCGGCACGTTCGACAAGGGCGGTCCGCTCTACGAACGGCTCCGCCCGCTGATGGGCGGCGGGGTCGTCACCTGCCCGCACTCCGAACACCGTCGTCAGCGCCGGCTGCTGCAACCCGCCTTCCGGCCCGCTCGGGTCACCGCCCAGATCGACGCGATGGGCGAGGAGGCCCTGGCGGTGTGCCTCGGGTGGCGGTCGGGGCGGACGGTCGACGTCAGCGCGGCCATGATGACCCTCACCACCGGCGCGGTCAGCCGTGTGCTGTTCTCCGACTCGCTCGACGCCGCGCGGACCGCCGAGGTGCGGGACTGTCTCGCCGAGGTCGTGCACGGCCTCTTCGTGCGAACGGTGGTGCCGGTCGACGTCCTCTTCCGGCTCCCCACGCCGGCGAACCGCCGGTACCGCGACGCGGTCGCCCGGCTGCACCGGCTCGTGGACGCGGCGATCGCCGAGCGCCGCGCGGGTGCACGGCGCGACGACCTCCTGGGCACACTGCTGGCCGCGGCCGAGGGCGACGACCCGGCGGTGACGGACCAGGAGGTCCACGACCAGCTCGTCTCGCTCCTGCTCACCGGCTCCGAGAGTCCCTCCCTGTGCCTGTCCTCCGCCTTCAGTCTGCTCGCCCGGCACCCGGAGGCCGAGCGCCGGCTGCACACCGAGGTCGACACCGTGCTGGGCGGGCGCCCGTGTCCGGGCCCCGACGACCTGCCCCGCCTCGTCCACACCCGGGCCGTGATCGAGGAGACCCTGCGTCACTCGCCGCCCGGCTGGCTCTTCACCCGGGTCACCACGAGGGACGTCGACTTCGGGGGACGCCGCCTGCCGCGCGGGACCACCGTTCTCTACAGCCCCTATCTGCTGCATCACACGCCGGCGTCGTTCCCCGAACCGGAGCGGTTCCGCCCCGAGCGGTGGCTGTCCCGGGGCGGCGACGGCGGACCGTACAGCCCGATGATCCCGTTCAGCGCGGGCAGCCGGAAATGTCTCGGCGACAGCTTCGCGATGGCGCAGACCACCGTGGCCCTCGCCACCATCGCCCGCCACTGGCGGCTGCGCCATCCGCCGGGGCCCGTCACGCCCGTGCGGCCGACGGTCACCCTGGGGCCGAGGTCGCTGCCCATGATCTGTGTGCCCCGGACCGGCGACACCGTCCCCGCGCCGGCGCGAGCCGCTTCCGGTTCAACACGGGACACCGCGCTGTCCGGACGGACGGAATTCCGAAAGGCGGGTGACCAGGATGCCGACCGTGCGTGAGGAAATGCCGACCGCGACGCGGAGCGGAATTACCGGCTCCCGTCTGAGCGAGCTGATCGACGCCCATCTCCACATGCCGTTCCCCTTCGCGAGCAATCCGCATGAGCGTGACGTGGCGGCAGGCGTCGAGAAGTGGCTGCGGGAATCCGGATTGTCCGACGAGCCGGGTGTTCCGGAAATGATCGCACGGACCCGGCCGGCCGAACTCGCCTCCTACAACAGCCCCGACATGGACCGCGATCTGCTGCAGATCGTCGCGAACCAGATCGCCTACCAATTCGTGTTCGACGACCGGGCGGAGGAGATCGGCCGGCAGTCGCCCGGCCGGCTGCTGCCCATGCTGGAGGAGAGCGTCGCCGTGCTGCGGTACGACGCGTCGGCCTCGACCACCCTCGGGGCGGCCCTGGCGGATCTGTACCGGCAGGTCCGGGAGCGGTGCACGCCCGCTCAGGCCGCGCGCTGGGCCGCCAAGAGCCGTGAGTATGTGCACGGCCTGTTGTACGAGGCGGTGGCGCAGGCCCACACGGCGCCGGTACCGACCCGGCTGTGCACGTCGATTCGGGCACTCACCGCGGGCGTCGAGCCGTTCCACCCGCTGTGCGAGGCCGCGCAGCCGTGCGAGCTGTCCGCCGAGGAGCTGTACCACCCCGTGATGCGGCGGCTCACGCGGCTGTCGGCCGATGCCGCGGTGTGGATCCCGGATCTCTACTCCGCCGTGAAGGAGCAGCAGGCGGGCGAGCTGATCAACCTGGCTCTCGCCCTCCAGCGCGCGCACCGCTGCTCGCTGCCGGCGGCCGTGCTGCTGGCGATCCGCCGGATCAACGCCACGATCGCCGAGTTCGAGCATCTCTTCGGTGAGCTCCGGCCACGGCTGAGCCCCTCGGCCGTCGGCTATGTGGAAGGCATGGCCGGATGGATCCGCGGCTGTTACCACTGGTCGCGCACCGTGCCGCGCTACGCGGACGGCGCGTCGGCGCCGGTCCGGTCCTGAGCGAGAGCCCTGACCCCGGCCGCGGGCCGGCGGTCGGGGCTCTCGGCCCGTTCGACCATCGGCCCCTTCGACGATCGCCCCCTTCGACGATCGCCCCATTCGGCCGTCAGCCCATTCATTCGTCACTACCCGCGAGCACGGTGCCACAATCCGCCCTTGCCGTCGATTCACCCGTCCTCGTCCTGCTCACCGCGGAAGCCGAACGCCGTGCCGCGCGGACGGCGTACGCTCGGCTGCCTCCGGGTCGGCCGAACCACAGGAAGCGGTAAGGCACATGGCGTACCAGCTGCGGCACCCCGTCACCGAAGACCGGCCGTTGCTCGAACGCAGGCGCGAACTACGGGCGCTGGACGCCGCCTTGGAAGCGCTGGCCGACACCAAGGACGGAGTGCCCCGGGTGCCGCGCGGCGGGCTGCTCGCCTTCACCGGTCCGGGCGGAATGGGCAAGACGACCCTGCTGGCCGCGGCCCGGACCCGCGCCGCGGCACGGGGCATCACCGTGCTCTCGGGCAGCGGCGGCGCGAACGAGCAGGAGATGGCGTTCCGTGTGGTGCGCCAGCTGCTCCAGCCCGCGCTGGCCGCGATGCGGGAACCTGAACTGCGCGGCTTCCTGGGCAGTTGGTACGACATCGTCGCCGCGGCGCTCGGTCTGGAGGCCGGCGACGGCACCCCCGCACCGGACCCGACGGGCGTCCGTGACGGTCTGGACTGGGTCATGACCCGCCTGGCGGTGCAGAAGGCCCTGGTGGTCCTGCTCCTGGACGATCTGCACTGGGCGGACGTCGAGTCCCTCGGCTGGCTCGCCTCCTTCGCCCCACGCGTGGCCGACCTGCCGCTGCTGATCGTCCTCGCCTACCGGCCCGACGACCTGCCGCCCGAGGCGGAGCCACTGCGCCTACTGGCCACGGGCCCGGACCGGCGGCCCTACGCCCTGGAGCCGCTGACCGCGGACGGTGTGGCGCGGATCGTCCGCGGCGAGGTCGGGCAGGACGCGGAGGACGGCTTCTGCGAGGAGTGCTGGACGGTCACCGGGGGCAGCCCGTTCGAGGCGGTCGAGCTCGCCATCCGCCTGGGCGAACGCAATCTCCGCGGAACCCGGCAGGAGCTGCCCGTCATGCGGGACCTCGCCGCGGCGGTCAAGGGGCCCGGCCTGGTCGAGCGGCTGCGCGGCTTCGGCACCGCCACCACCCGCTTCGCCTACGCGGCTGCCGTCCTGGGCGAGTCCGTCTCCCAGGAGCTCGCCGCGGGGATCGCGGTCGTCGGCAGCGAGGCGGCCGCGGAGGCCGTCGAGCAGCTGCGCGCCGCCCGAATCCTCGCGGAGCCCGACGGGACCGGGGACGGCCTGGCGTTCGTCCACCCGCTGATCGCCACCACCATCTACCGTTCCATCCCCCCGCATCTGCGGGTGGGCCTGCACAACCAGGCCGCGGAGGCCATCCGTGCCGCCGGGTTCGGGCCCACGGCGGCCGCCCGCCATCTGCTGGAGGTGCCCTGCGAGGGCCGCACCGAGGCGGTGGCGTGTCTGCGCGAGGCCGCCCGTGAGTATCTGCGTGCGGGCGCCCCGGAGGCCGCCCGCCGACTGCTGACCCGGGCGCTGCAGGAGCCGCCGCTGCCGGAGCAGCGCGCCGTGCTGCTGCACGAACTCGCCTGCTCCACCTTCCTCATCACACCCACGGCCACGGTCGCCCACCTCCAGGAGGCGCTGGCGGAGCCCGGGATCGAGCCGGAACTGCGGGCGTCCATCGTGTACCGGCTCACCCAGGCGCTGGCGCACACCGACCGGATGGCCGAGGCCGCGTCCGTCGCCGCCGAGGAGGCCCGCCGTGCCGGCCATCCCCGGATCCGGCTGCGTATGCAGGCCGATCATTTCGTGTGGAGCTCCTTCCGCGCCGACGAGCCCGACTCGGCCGCGCGCTCGCGCCGGCTGGCCAGGCTGGCCCGGAAGGTGACCGGCCGGGGCATCGAGGAGCGGTACATCCTGGGCCTGCGCGCCTGGGACGCCGTGGTGTGCGGGGAGCCGCGGCGGACGGCCCTCGACTACGCGGAGCAGGCGCTGCGCGGCGGCCTGAGCTGGACCCACGAGAACCGGGGCTTCGAGGTGCCGGTCTCGGTGGCGCTGGTGTTCATGTACTGCGACCAGCCGCGGCGGGCCGAGGAGTTGTTCGCCAAGGGCATGGCGGAGTGCGAGACCAAGGGCTGGCGCGGCAGCCATCTGGCCCTCGGGCAGACCCTGGCCGGGTACATCCGCTACCGCCGCGGCTGCCTGGCCGAGGCGGAGAACCTGGTCCGGGAGGGGCTGCGCATCGCGGACCGGGTGGAGGGGGCGGTCCCCGCGCAGTGGTACGCCATCGGCGTCCTGGTGCAGACGCTGCTGGCCCGGGGCCGCACGACGGCGGCTCGCCGGCTGGCCGACTCCTACCGCTACGGCACGGTGGTCCCGAACGCCGTGATCTATCCCGAGCCGCGCACCGTGTACGCCGAACTGCTGCTGACGGAAGGGCGGGACGCCGAGGCGGCCGCGCTGCTGTCGGAGGTCGGGGACTGGCTGGAGGGGCGGGACTGGCGCAATCCGGCGTGGTGCCCCTGGCAGCTGCGGCTGGCGTCGGCGCTCGCGCGCAGCGCCCCCGACCGGGCGGTCCATCACGCCCAGGAAGCGGTCAAGCGGGCCCGGGACTTCGGGGCGGCCTCCGTGATCGGGCAGGCGGTGCACACCCTGGCCGAGGTGACCGGGGGTCCGGCCTCGCTCGACCTGCACGCGGAGGCCGTCGACCATCTGCAGCGGTCGCCCGCCTCCTACGAGCTGGCCCGTGCCCTGGTCGGCCACGGGGCGGCGCTGTCCCGCGACGGGCGGTTGCAGGAGGCCGCGGACCGTCTCTACCAAGGGCTGGAGTGCGCCGTGCACTGTGGTGCGGAGGCGCTGGCGGTCCGGGCCAGGGACGAGCTCGCCACCGCGGGACTGAGGCCGCTGCCCCTGCGCTACGCCCAGACGGACACGCTCACCGCGCCCGAGCGCAGGGCCGCGGAGCTGACCGCGCGGGGCGTGGACCCGGTGGTGATCGCCGGCGATCTCCGCCTGACCGAACAGGGCGTGCGGCAGCTGCTGTCGTCGGTGTACCGCAAGATCGGCACGGACGCCTCGGGACTGGCCGCGGCGCTGGAGTCGTTCCCCCGGCAGCGGCGGCCGTGAGGACTGGGCGCGTGCGCGTCAGGAGCCTGCGAGGAAGCTCAGCCGTACCCGGCGGTCGGGGTTGTCGCGATTGGTGTCGACCAGGCACACCGACTGCCAGGTGCCCAGCTCGAGGCGGCCGCCGACCACCGGAAGGGTCGCGTGGGGCGGTACCAGGGCGGGCAGGACGTGGTCGCGGCCGTGGCCGGGGCTGCCGTGGCGGTGCTGCCAGCGGTCGTCGGCGGGCAGCAGGGTGTGCAGGGCGGCCAGCAGGTCGTCGTCGCTTCCCGCGCCGGTCTCGATGACGGCGACACCGGCCGTGGCGTGCGGCACGAAGACGTTCAGCAGGCCGTCGCGGCCGGCCGCCGTCTCCCGCAGGAAGGACTCGCAGTCGCCGGTGATGTCGACGACCCTCTCCGCGGAGCCGGTGGCGACGGTGAGGACTCGGGTGGTGAAGGCATCTGACATGCCCCCATCCTGACCCATGCGCCGGGCTTCCCCGGGGAGGGGCGGGCCTGGAGAGGCGGGGCCGCCCGCCTCCCGGGAGCGGCGGGAAGATCCGCGACCACGGCGGAGTTGTTGAAAGTGTGAGCAACGTGCGTGAGGTAGACGTGGTCGTCATCGGCGCCGGGCAGGCCGGGCTGTCCAGCGCCTACCACCTTCGGCGCACCGGTTTCGCGCCGGGCCGTGACTTCGTGGTCCTGGACCACTCCCCCGGTCCCGGTGGCGCCTGGCGGTTCCGGTGGCCGTCACTGACGTACGGCAAGGTGCACGGCATGCACGCGCTGCCCGGCATGGAACTCACGGGCGCCGATCCGGCACGTCCCTCCGCCGAGGTGATCACCGAGTACTTCGACCGCTACGAGCGGACCTTCGACCTGCGCGTGCGGCGACCCGTGGACGTGACGGCCGTACGGGAGGCAGGTGACGGGCGACTGCTGGTGGAGACCTCGGACGGCACCTGGTCGACGCGGGCCCTGATCAACGCGACCGGCACCTGGGACCGGCCGTTCTGGCCGCGCTACCCGGGGCAGGAGACGTTCCGAGGGCGGCAGCTGCACACGGCGCAGTATCCGGGACCCGAGGCGTTCGCCGGGCAGCGGGTGGTCGTGGTGGGCGGTGGGGCCTCGGGCACGCAGCACCTGCTGGAGATCGCGCCCTACGCCGCAGCCACCACATGGGTGACCCGGCGGCCACCGGTGTTCCGCGAGGGTCCCTTCGACGAGGAGGCGGGCCGCTCCGCCGTGGCGCTGGTCGAGGAGCGGGTGCGGCAGGGACTGCCGCCGCGCAGTGTCGTGTCGGTAACGGGGCTTCCGCTCAACGACGCGATCCGACGGGGCATCGCCGAGGGCGTCCTGGACCGGCAGCCCATGTTCGACCGGATCACCCCGGACGGCGTGGAGTGGAAGGACGGCCGGCACCTGACGGCCGACGTCATCCTGTGGGCCACGGGATTCCGCCCCGCGGTGGACCACCTGGCTCCGCTGAGGCTGCGCGAACCGGGCGGCGGCATCCGCCTGGAGGGCACCCGCGTGGCCGCCGACCCACGCATCCACCTGGTGGGCTACGGCCCGTCCGCCAGCACCATCGGCGCGAACCGCGCGGGCCGCGCGGCGGTGCGGGACATCAGACGGCTCCTGGCACGGGAGCCGCTCGCCGCCGCCTGACGGCCGTTGCCCGACGTCCGCGGGGGGCACCGGCTCAGCCCTGCGTCTGTTCCGCCCTCTTCCGCTGCTCGGCGTCGAACTCCGCGACGTTGCGCTGGTGTTCCTCGTAGTTCGCGGTGAAACGGGTGTCGCCGGGCTTGACCGTGACGAAGTAGAGCCAGTCGCCGGGGGCGGGGTTGATCGCGGCGCGGAGCGCTTCCTCGCCGGGGTTGCCGATGGGGGTGGGCGGCAGGCCCATGCGCTGGTAGGAGTTGTAGGGGCTGTCGACCTTGGTGTCGGGCGCCTTCGCGTGCAGCGTCGGCCGGTCGAGGGCGTAGGTGACGGTCGAGTCCATCTGCAGCGGCATGCCGCGCTCCAGCCGGTTGAAGATCACCCGGGCCACCTTGCCCATGTCGGCCTCGGTGGCGGCCTCCGCCTGGACGATGCTCGCGATGGTGACCGCCTGATAGACGTTCATGGCGTTGCGCTGCGCACCGGCGGCGACCGGCACCCCGTTGAACTTCCGGTTGGCGGCGGCGGCCATCGACGACAGCAGCTTCTCGGGCGTCGTCCCCTTCTCGAGCGGATAGGTCCCGGGGAAGAGGTAGCCCTCGGGGTTGCCCTCGGCGTCGTTGGGCAGCTTGACGTCGGCCTTCGCGAGGGACTTCTTCGTGGTGCCCGCGGGCAGGGCGAGGGCCTTGTCGACCGCGGCGTACACCTGGCTGGCGCGCCAGCCCTCCGGGATGACCAGGGCCGTGGGGCGGGGGTCGTCCCCATCGCCCAGGATCAGCAGCGGCACCGCCACGGCGGTGCCTGCCACGACAGCCCCGGTCGCCATGAGGGCGAGACGGCCCCGGCGCGTCAGTCGGATCGAGTTCCGTGACGGAGTGTTCGTCTGCATGCGGGCACGGTAACCCCCATTTCGGGATAAACCCGGCATATTTTCATCTTGTCGGCTCCAGTTGGGCATCCCGGCGTACGAGGGCCGCATAGCGCCCCTCCCGCTCCAGCAGTTCCTGGTGCGTGCCGTGTTCGGCGATCCGCCCGGAGTCGAGCACCACGATCTGGTCGGCACCACGGACGGTGGACAGCCGGTGGGCGATGGTGAGCGTGGTCCGGTTCGCCGACAGGGCTTCGATGGCCTGCTGGACGGCGGCCTCGGTCCTGGTGTCCAGGGCGCTGGTGGCCTCGTCGAGGACCAGCACCGCCGGATCGCGCAGGATGGTGCGGGCGATCGCCAGACGCTGCTTCTCACCGCCGGAGAACCGGTGGCCGCGCTCGCCGACGACCGTGTCGTACCCGTCGGGCAGGGCGGCGATGTGGTCGTGGATCTGCGCCGCCTTCGCGGCCGCGTACAGCTCCTCGTCGGTGGCGTCCGGCTTGGCGAAGCGCAGATTGTCGGCGACGGAGGCGTGGAAGAGGTACGTCTCCTGGGAGACGACGCCGACCGCGCGGGCGAGCGTGTCGAAGTCGAGGTCGCGGACGTCGACCCCGTCGAGGGTGACCCGGCCGCCCGTCACGTCGTACAGCCGCGGCACGAGATGCCCCAGCGTGGACTTGCCCGCGCCGGTCGATCCGACGACGGCGAGGCTGGAGCCCGCGGGGACCGTGATGTCGATGCCGTCGAGGACGGGGCCGCTCCTGTCGTCGTAGCGGAACTCGACGTTTTCGAAGCGGACCTCGCCCTTGATCCGGTCCAGGTGCACCGGGTCCGGGCGTTCGGTGATGTCGATCGGCAGGTCCAGGTACTCGAAGATGCGCTGGAAGAGCGCGAGCGAGGCCTGGATCTGGACGCCGGTCGACAGCAGGCTCACGGCCGGCCGGAACAGGCCCTGCTGGAGCGAGACGAACGCGACGATCGTGCCGATGGACACCTCGGGGCCGCCCGCCTGGACGGCGACGCCCGCGGTCCAGTAGATGACGGCGGGCATGGCGGCCATGACGATGGTGATGACGGCCATGCGCCAGCGGCCCGCCATGTTCGACCGCACCTCGAGGTCCACCAGGCGCTCGGACTCGTCGGCGAACGCCCCGGTCAGGGAGTCGGAGCGGCCCATGGTGCGGCCCAGCAGGATGCCGCTGACGGAGAGCGACTCGGTGACCGTGGCGGCCATCGCGGCCATCTGCTTCTGCCGCTGGGTGGTGATCCTCTTGCGCTCGTTGCCGACCCGGCGGCTGATCCATACGAACACCGGCAGCAGCGCCAGGGAGACCAGGGTCAGCCGCCAGTCGAGGACGATCATCGCGACGACGGTCGCCACCACGCTGGTGAGATTGGAGACCAGGGACGTGGCCGTGGAGGTCACGGTGGCCTGCATGCCGCCGATGTCGTTGGCGATGCGGGACTGGACCTCGCCGGTGCGGGTGCGGGTGAAGAAGGCGAGCGACATGCGCTGGAGCCGGCCGTAGACGGCCGTGCGCAGGTCGTGCATGACGCGCTGCCCGACGGTCGTGGAGATGAGGGTCTGCAGCACGCCGAAGACGCTGGTGAGGACCGCGCTGAGGATCATGCCGAGGGCGAGCAGGCTGAGCAGCCCGGTGCGGCCCTCGGGGATCGCGACGTCGAGGATCGCCTTCAGCAGGAACGGCGAGGCGACGGTGACCAGCGACGCGGCGGCGACGAGCAGACCGACGACGGCGAGCCGGCCGCGGTAGGGGCGGAAGAGGCGCAGGATGCGGCGGACCTGCCGGGGCGGCCGGTCGTCCTCGGCGCCGGCGGGCGGGGTCCAGGCGGGTTCGTGATCGGGGTGCATGGTCTCCTTCGAGGCGTCGGGCGATCGGAGCCTAGCTCATTGTTACCTATGCTCATAATGAACGTCATCCTGATATTGTTCCCGCATGACCGCCCCCGATCCCGACGGCCTGCTGGCCGAGCAGTTGCTTCGGCTCACCCGCCGGGTGCACCGCATCCAGAAACGGCACCTGGAGCGGCGCGAACTCGGCATCACCCCGGCCCAGTCGCGGCTGCTGCGCACCCTCGCGCACTACGGCTCGCCGCCCCGCATGGCCGATCTCGCCGAGCGGCTCGAAGTGGTGCCCCGGGCGGTGACGACTCTGGTCGACGGCCTGGAGGCGAGCGGCAAGGTGCGGCGGGTGCCGGATCCGGCCAATCGGCGGGTGATCCGGATCGAGCTGACCGACGACGGACGTGCCGCGCTGCGGGAACTGCGCGCGGCGCGCAGGTCCGCCGCCGAGGAGATCCTGGCTCCGCTGGGGGACGCACAGCGTGAGGTCCTCGGCGAACTGCTCGACACCCTGATCGACGGGACGGCCGCTCCACGGTGAGCCCCGCGGTGAGCCTCGCCGTGAGCTCCACGGTGAGCCTCGCCGTGAGCCCCGCGGCCCAGCCGGTTCCGGGCGGCGGAGCGGAAAACCGGTTGCCCGCCTGCACGTAGCGGCGTCAACCTGTCACGGTTTGCTGTCTCCGCCTGCCCGTGATCCGAGTCCCTGGGACGTCATGCAGATTCAAGACCTTCCGTTTCCCGACCCGGGTGTGCCCGACGCGCGCTCGGGTCCCCGATTCCTGTGGTGGCTCTTCCGCAATCAGCTGTCCGGGCAGCTCACCTCGCTCGCCTGGGGCCTGCTGCACTTCGCCTCCGTCGCCTCGCTGCCGTTCTGCGTGGGCACCGCCGTGCAGGCCGCCGTCGACCGCTCGGGCGGCCGGCTCGCGCTGGCGGGCGGCCTGCTGGCGCTGGCCTGCGCCGGCAACGCGGTCGGCGACACCTTCCTGCACCGGGCCGCCATCACCAACTGGATCACCGCCGCCGCCCGCGTCCAGCAGCTGCTGGCCCGCAAGGCCGCCGTCCTCGGCGCCGCGCTGACCCGGCGGGTCGCGGCGGGTGAGGTGGTGGCCGTGTCCACCGGTGACGTCGAGAAGATCGGCTGGTTCGTGGAGGCCCTGTCGCGGTTCACCGCGGCGGCGGTGACCATCGTGCTGGTCTGCGTCGGCCTGGTCGTCTACCAGCCGGCGCTCGGTGTCGTCGTCGCCGTGGGGCTGCCCGTGCTGGCCGTCGCCGTGCTGCCGCTGCTGCCCCGCGCCACCCGGCGGGCCGACGTCCAGCGCGAGAAGGCGGGGCGGGCCACCGAACTCGCCTCGGACACCGTGGCGGGACTGCGCGTGCTGCGCGGCATCGGCGGCGAGGACCTCTTCCTCGACCGCTACCGCCGCGCCTCCCAGGAGGTGCGCCACGCCGCCGTGCGCAGCGCCCGGATGTGGTCGCTGATCGCCGCGATCCAGGTACTGCTGCCGGGACTCCTCCTGATCGGTGTGGTCGGGTACGGCGTGCATCTGGCCCGCCAGGGCCGGATCGAGGTCGGTGAACTGGTCACCGTCTACAGCTCGGTCATGCTGCTCACCTATCCCTTGCGTCACTTCGAAGAGATCGCGATGGCCTACTCCTTCTCCAAGCCCTCAGCCCGGCGGGCCGCGCGGGTGCTGGCGCTGGAGCGGGCCACGGACACCGCGGGTTCGCGGGCCGCGGAGACTCTCTCCGGCGATCTGTACGACCCCGAGACCGGGCTGCTCGCCCCGGCCGGCCGGCTCACCGCCGTGGTGTGCGGGGACCCGGACGCGGCGGGGCGACTGGCCGAACGACTCGGCGGGCACGCCGCGCAGGCGGGCACCTCGGTGCTGCTCGGCGGGGTGCCGCTCGACGAACTGCCGCTGGACTGCGCCCGCCAGGCCGTGCTCGTCCAGGACAAGGACCCGGTGCTGCTGTCCGGGACCCTGCGCGAACTGCTCGACGTACCCGCGTCCGGGCAGGTCGATCCGCGGGCGGCCCTGGACGCGGCGCAGTGCGCCGACGTGCTGGCGGCACTGGTGCAGGGCTCGCTGGACGTCCGGGACGCGATGGACGCGCGGCTCACCGAGCGCGGCCGGTCCCTGTCGGGCGGCCAGCGCCAGCGGCTGGCGCTGGCCCGGTCGCTGGTCACGGATCCCGAGGTGCTCGTCCTGGACGAGCCGACGTCGGCGGTCGACTCGCACACCGAGGCCCGTATCGCCCAGGGGGTGCGCGATCTGCGCGCGGGACGCACCACCGTGGTGTTCACCTCCTCGCCGCTGCTGCTGGACCGGGCCGACCGGGTGGTGTTCCTGCACGAGGGCACGGTCGTGGCGGTCGGCGGCCACCGCGACCTGGTGCACACCGAGCCCCGGTACCGGGCGGTGGTGACCCGGGAGACCGAGGACGAGGTGCTGCACGACGACGGCCGGGACACCCTGCTGCACCGGCTGGACAAGCTCGAAGAGATCGAGGAGACAGCATGATCGGCGTGGCGCCCCCGGCCTACGACCCGGCGGCCCCGACCACGGCCGGCACCCTGCCGGTGGGAGCCCCCGCGACCGTCCGCTCGTACGTCGGCGAACTGCTGCGCCGGCACCGCCGGGCCTTCCTGCTCCTGATCACCGTGAACACGATCGCCGTGGTCGCCTCGATGGTGGGTCCCTATCTGCTCGGCGGTCTGGTCGAGCGGGTCTCGGACGGGGCGCGGGAGCTGCATCTGGAGCTCACGGCCGGTCTGTTCGTGCTCGCGCTCGTCGCCCAGGCGGTGTTCGTCTGGCAGGTGCGGCTGCGCGGGGCGATGCTCGGTGAGCGGATGCTGGCCGATCTGCGCGAGGACTTCCTGGTGCGGTCGGTGGGACTGCCGCCCGGGGTCCTGGAGCGGGCCGGCACGGGCGATCTGCTGTCGCGGATCACCACCGACATCGACCGGCTCGGCAACGCGATGCGTGAGGCCGTGCCGCAGCTGACCATCGGCGTGGTGTGGGCCGTGCTGCTGCTGGGCGGTCTGGTCGTCACCGCGCCCGAGCTGGCCCCGGCCGTGCTGGTGGCGGTGCCGCTGCTTGTGGCCGGCTGCCGCTGGTACTTCCGGCGGGCGCCCGCCGCCTACCGCTCGGAGGCCGCCGGATACGCCGCCGTGGCCGCCGCGCTCGCCGAGACCGTGGACGCCGGGCGGACCGTCGAGGCGCACCGCCTCGGTGAGCGCCGGGTGGCGCTGTCGGACCAGCGGGTGCGGGAGTGGACGGCCTGGGAGCGTTACACGCTCTGGCTGCGTTCGGTGCTGTTCCCCGTCATCAACATCACCCATGTGACGGTGCTCGGCTCGGTGCTGATGATCGGCGGGGTGTTCGTCCTGCAGGGCTGGATCGGGGTGGGCCAGCTGACGACGGGCGCGCTGATCGCGCAGATGCTCGTGGACCCGGTCGGGCTGATCCTGCGCTGGTACGACGAGCTGCAGGTGGCGCAAGTGTCGCTGGCGCGGCTGGTCGGTGTGCGGGAGATCGAGCCCGACGCCGGCGACGCCTCGCTCGCTCCCGACGGACGCCATGTGCGCGCCGAACGGGTCCACTTCGGCTACCGCGAGGGCGTGGACGTGCTGCGCACGGTCTCCCTCGACGTCGCTCCCGGCACGAGGCTGGCCCTGGTCGGCCCCTCGGGCGCGGGCAAGTCGACCCTCCGGCGACTCCTCGCCGGGATCTACGCGCCCCGGCAGGGCCGGATCACCCTCGGCAGCGCCGAGCTGTCCCGGATGTCCGCGGAGCGGGTCCGGTCGCACGTGGCCCTGGTCAACCAGGAGCACCACGTCTTCGTGGGGTCCCTGCGCGACAACCTGCGGCTCGCCCGGACGGACGCCCAGGACGCCGAACTGTGGGCGGCGCTCGGCGCCGTCGACGCGGACGGCTGGGCCCGCGCGCTCGACGACGGCCTCGACACCGAGGTCGGCTCCGGCGGGCTGGCGCTCACCCCGGCCCAGGCCCAGCAGATCGCGCTGGCCCGCCTGGTCCTCGCCGATCCGCACACGCTGGTCCTGGACGAGGCGACGTCGCTGCTCGACCCGCGCGCCGCCCGTCACCTGGAACGCTCCCTGGCCCGCGTCCTCGACGGCCGCACCGTCGTCGCCATCGCCCATCGTCTGCACACCGCCCACGACGCGGACGTCATCGCTGTCGTCGAGGACGGCCGCATCAGCGAACTGGGCAGCCACGACGAGCTGGTCGCTGCGGACGGTGCGTACGCGGCGCTGTGGCGGTCCTGGCACGGGTGAGGCGGGCGACGGCCGGGTGAACGAGGCAGGGGCGGGCCCGTGCGGGGCGAGGCACCGCATCGGGCTCGCCCGGCCGGCGCAGGCTGCCTGGTCCTGTCGGGACGGGCGGGCCCGCGCGGCCCGGTCCGGGGCGGTCCCGGGGCGGCCGGGGTGCCGCGTGGCGCCCGGCGCGGGAGTCGTGCCGTTGCGCGGTGCCGAAGCGGGGTGGAAGTCTGGAGTCAGGCACCGGCTCGGGGAACGGCCGGAACCCCGGTGGATCGGGGACCGGCGGCGCCAGTGCCCCGTGCAGTGGCGGCCCGGTGTGGGCCGCGGCGGGAACGGGCCTGTCCCCACCCCCTGGAGGTACCCGTGAACAGCGCCGACGGATGGGGAGACGACGTCTACCAGCCCGACGCGTCCGAGATTCAGGACGACGCCGGACTGCTCGACGCCGAGGACACCCTGGAGAACGACGGCGTCGCCGACCCGCTGGACCGGGGCTGGTCCCCGCCCGAGCGGCCCTGGGCCGTGGAGCACCGCGGGGTGACCGCAGCGGAGCGCCTGGAGGGCGAGACGCTGGACCAGCGGCTCTCCGAGGAGCTGCCCGACCTCGCCGCCGCCGACGGCGACGGTCTCGGCGACTGCGAGGGCACCGACGGCGAACTCCTGGACAACGAGGTCGGCGCCGCCCGCTCCGGCCGGCTCGTCGCCCCCGACGAAGGGGCGCACGAGGACGAGGAGGAAGCCCTGGTCGCCACGGACGTCGGGATCGACGGCGCGGCCGCCTCCGCCGAGGAGGCCGCCATGCACGTCGTCGACGAGGACTCCCTGCCCGGCTGATCCCGCGACGCCACTGCCGCCCCCGCCGTCATCCGCGTCGAGCCCGGCAGACGCCCGACCGTCGTCCCCGTCGTTCCGGTCGTCGCCCACCGATCCGTCGACCGACCCGTCGACCGAGGAGCATCCATGCAGCAGGACAAGCACCCCGACTACCACCCGGTCGTCTTCCGCGACCGCGCCGCCGGTTACGCCTTCCTCACCCGGTCCACCGCGAGCAGCGACCAGACCATCGAGTGGGACGACGGCGAGACCTACCCCGTCGTGGACGTGGAGATCTCCTCGGAGAGCCACCCCTTCTACACGGGCAAGGCCCGCACCGTGGACACGGAGGGCCGCGTCGCCCGCTTCGAGCGGCGCTACGGCGGTGAGGGCGGCCGGGGCGCCGGCTGACGCCCGTACGCTCGCGCCGCTCAGATCACGTTGAGCGCCGCCGCGCAGCCCACCCCGCCGAGCAGCATGAACGCCGGCATCAGCACCTTCAGCTCCACCCAGCTGCCCGCCCGGAACCGCATGACCTTCGGCGGGCCGACCGGATACCAGCGCTTGCGGCCCACTGGTATCGGCCACAGGATGGGGCAGCCGGAGACCGTCAGCGCGTCCCCGATGTCGTGCACCAGCGCGCCCAGCACGATCGGCAGGCCCAGCCACAGGTACTCCTGGCCCGGCGCGGTGAACAGCCAGTCGGAGCCGTTGCCCGGCTTGTCCAGGACGCCCGCGAGGATCCACGCGCTGGTCGCGGCCAGCAGCCACACCAGGACGTCGCTGCTGGAGCCCCGGGTCGCCCGCCACAGCAGCCCCTCGATGGCGAGCACCATGTGCACGAAGAGGATCGCCAGCACCGCCCAGCGGCCGCCCGTGATCGCCAACGCGGAGGTGCCCGTACCGATCAGGACCGCCCACAGCCAGGTGTGGGTGAGGGTGCGGTGGCCGCCCGAGCGGCGTGGGTCGCCCTGCTTCTTGGTGGCTTTGTAGACCGCGTAGGACAGCTTGTCGACGATCTCGCACAGCCCGCGGGACAGCGGCCCGAAGGCCCGCGAGATGGTGGCCGCCTTGTGGTCGAGGTCGGGGGCGAGCGCGGCACCGGCGCAGATCAGGGCGCCCGCCAGCAGGACCGGCCAGGGCATCGTGTGTCCGGCCGCGGCACTCGCCGCACCGACGCCGAGCCAGGCCGCGGCGCCCGAAAGTGAGTGTGCTGGTCCCATCATCGCCGTTGCCCGCCCCGTTCCTCGTGTGCCGCCTACCGGTTGACCGGCGGCGTTGCCGCCCCGCCGACGGCACAGCGTAGCGTTCGCGATCTTCGTGGCGGCAGCCGATTCCCGCATCGGGTGGGAGGGCAGGCAAGATGGGGGCGTGACCCTCATCGATCAGCTGCCGCCGACCGCCGACCCCGACGCCCTGTACGAAGCCTTCGAGTCGTGGGCCGGGGAGCGGGGGCTCACCCTCTACCCCCACCAGGAGGAGGCGCTGATCGAGGTGGTCTCCGGGGCGAACGTGATCGTCTCGACGCCCACCGGCTCCGGCAAGAGCATGATCGCCGCGGGGGCTCACTTCGCCGCGCTGGCCAGGGACGAGGTCACCTTCTACACGGCGCCGATCAAGGCCCTGGTGTCGGAGAAGTTCTTCGAGCTGTGCAAGCTGTTCGGCACCGAGAACGTCGGCATGCTCACCGGTGACGCCTCCGTCAACGCGGACGCGCCCGTCATCTGCTGCACCGCGGAGGTGCTCGCGTCGATCGCGCTGCGCGACGGCAGGCACGCCGACGTCGGCCAGGTCGTGATGGACGAGTTCCACTTCTACGCCGAGCCCGACCGCGGCTGGGCCTGGCAGATCCCGCTGCTGGAGCTGCCGCAGGCGCAGTTCGTGCTGATGTCGGCGACCCTCGGCGACGTGTCCTTCTTCGAGAAGGACCTCGCACGCCGCACGGGGCGCCCCACCGCGGTGGTCCGCTCGGCCACCCGCCCGGTGCCGCTGTCCTACGAGTACCGCTACACACCGCTCACCGAGACGCTCACCGATCTGCTCCAGGCCCGGCAGGCGCCGGTGTACATCGTGCACTTCACGCAGGCGCAGGCGGTGGAGCGGGCGCAGGCGCTGATGAGCATCAACATGTGCTCGCGCGAGGAGAAGGACCAGATCGCCGAGCTGATCGGCAACTTCCGCTTCACCACCAAGTTCGGGCGCAATCTCTCCCGTTACGTCCGCCACGGGATCGGCGTGCACCACGCCGGGATGCTGCCCAAGTACCGGCGGCTGGTGGAGAAGCTCGCGCAGGCCGGCCTGCTGAAGGTGATCTGCGGGACGGACACGCTCGGCGTGGGCGTCAACGTGCCCATCCGCACCGTGCTGTTCACGGCCCTGACCAAGTACGACGGCAACCGGGTGCGGACCCTGCGCGCCCGTGAGTTCCACCAGATCGCGGGCCGCGCCGGACGGGCCGGCTTCGACACCGAGGGCTTCGTCGTGGCGCAGGCGCCCGAGCACGTCATCGAGAACGAGAAGGCGCTGGCCAAGGCGGGCGACGATCCGAAGAAGCGCCGGAAGGTGGTGCGCAAGAAGGCGCCCGAGGGGTTCGTCGGCTGGACCGACAAGACCTTCGAGAAGCTCATCGACTCCGAGCCGGAGCCGCTGACGTCCCGTTTCCGGGTGACGCACACGATGCTGCTGTCGGTGATCGCGCGCCCCGGCAACGCCTTCGAGGCGATGCGCCGGCTGCTGGAGGACAACCACGAGCCGCGCAAGCAGCAGCTGCGGCACATCCGGCGGGCGATCGCCATCTACCGCTCGCTGCTCGGCGGCGGCATCGTGGAGAAGCTGGACGCGCCGGACGCCGAGGGCCGGATCGTGCGCCTCACCGTGGACCTCCAGCAGGACTTCGCGCTGAACCAGCCGCTGTCCACCTTCGCGCTGGCCGCGTTCGAACTCCTTGACCCCGAATCGCCGTCGTACGCGCTGGACATGGTCTCCGTGGTGGAGTCCACGCTGGACGACCCGCGGCAGATCCTCGCCGCCCAGCAGAACAAGGCGCGCGGCGAGGCGGTCGCCGCGATGAAGGCGGACGGCGTCGAGTACGAGGAGCGCATGGAGCGCCTCCAGGACATCACGTACCCGAAGCCGCTGGAGGAGCTGCTCTTCCACGCGTACAACACCTACCGCAAGAGCCACCCGTGGGTCGGTGACCATCCGCTGTCGCCGAAGTCGGTGGTGCGGGACATGTACGAACGGGCGCTGTCCTTCACCGAGTTGGTGTCCTTCTACGAGCTGGCGCGCACCGAGGGCATCGTGCTGCGCTACCTCGCCAGCGCCTACAAGGCCCTGGAGCACACCGTCCCGGACGATCTCAAGTCGGAGGACCTGCAGGATCTGATCGCCTGGCTGGGCGAGACGGTGCGCCAGGTCGACTCCAGCCTGCTGGACGAGTGGGAGCAGCTGGCGAACCCGGAGGAGATGACCGCCGAGGAGGCCCAGGAGAAGGCCGACCAGGTCAAGCCGGTCACCGCCAACGCGCGTGCCTTCCGGGTGCTGGTCCGCAACGCCCTGTTCCGCCGGGTGGAGCTCGCCGCGCTGGACCAGGTGGAGGAGCTGGGCGAGATGGACGCCGAGTCCGGCTGGGACGCGGACGCCTGGGGCCAGGCGATGGACAAGTACTGGGACGAGTACGAGGAGCTCGGCACCGGCCCCGACGCCCGCGGGCCCAAGCTGCTGCTGATCGAGGAGGAGCCGGAGAACGGGCTGTGGCGCGTCCGGCAGATCTTCGACGACCCGAACGGCGACCACGACTGGGGCATCAGCGCCGAGGTCGACCTCACCGCCTCCGACGCGGAGGGCCGCGCGGTCGTCCGGGTCACCGACGTCGGCCAGCTGTGACCACGGGAGAATGCGCACCATGACGAATCCGGCCGAACGGCTTGTCGACCTGCTCGACCTGGAGCAGATCGAGGTGAACATCTTCCGCGGCCGCAGCCCGCAGGAGTCGCTGCAGCGGGTCTTCGGCGGCCAGGTGGCCGGCCAGGCGCTGGTCGCCGCGGGCCGCACCACGGACGGCGACCGGCCCGTGCACTCGCTGCACGCGTACTTCCTGCGGCCGGGCCGGCCCGGCGTGCCGATCGTGTACCAGGTCGAACGCGTGCGGGACGGGCGGTCGTTCACGACGCGCCGGGTCACCGCCGTGCAGCAGGGCCGCACGATCTTCAATCTCACCGCCTCCTTTCACAAGCCTGAACAAGCGAGCTTCGAGCACCAGTTGCCGCCGGCCCGGAAGGTGCCGGATCCGGAGTCGCTGCCGACGGTCACGGACGAGATCCGTGAGCATCTGGGCACGCTGCCGGAGCAGTTGGAGCGGATGGCCCGGCGCCAGCCCTTCGACATCCGCTATGTGGACCGGCTGCGCTGGGACCCCGACGAGGTGAAGGGCGCGGAGCCGCGCAGCGCGGTGTGGATGCGGGCGGTCGGTCCGCTCGGCGACGATCCGCTGGTGCACACCTGCGCGCTCACCTACGCCAGCGACATGACTCTGCTGGACGCCGTGCGGATCCCGGTGGAGCCGCTGTGGGGCCCGCGCGGATTCGACATGGCGTCACTGGACCACGCCATGTGGTTCCACCGTCCGTTCCGCGCGGACGAGTGGTTCCTGTACGACCAGGAATCGCCGATCGCCACGGGCGGGCGGGGTCTGGCCCGCGGGCGTATCTACGACCTCGAGGGACGGATGCTGGTGTCCGTGGTCCAGGAGGGTCTGTTCCGGGCGCTGTAGGTCATCGCTCGCCGCGGAGCCACTTGCCGAGCAGGCGGCGAGCGCCGGTGCGCCGCCGTTCCGGCTCCTGGCCGGTCTCCCGGGTCGTTCCGTGACGGCGAGAGGCGGGCCGGGGTGCCGCGCGGTACAGCTGCGCCTCGTCCGTCAGCCGCACCAGGTCCGATTGCAACCAGGCGATCTCGTCGGGGTCCTGGGCCGTCATGAGCTCCTGGGCCAGGTGCGCGGCCGGGGAGCCCGGCGTGCCGTGCGACGGGGGCGCCTGCCGGAACCCGTTCAGATGGGAGCGGTCGTAGGGGTCCTTCACGACCTCCGCGACATGCAGCGGGTCGAGCAGCGACGCCACGGCTCCCGCGCGGGACCAGGGATCGTCCGCCAGGCGCAGCATGAATCCCAGGTGGCGGTGGCGCCAGTTGCGGGGCCGTAGATCGGTTCCGGCGTCGAGCTGGCTCCTGAGGGTCTCGGGCGTGCGGCCGGTCAGCAGCGGGCCGTTCTTCTCGTCGGCGGCGAACTGCCGTAGTTCTTCCCCGAGATAGAGCCAGACCACGGCCCGGTAGCGATTGAGGTGGAAACGCACGGGGACCAGCAGTCCCAGCCGGGCGAGGCGGGTGAAGCGGTCCTTCGTCACGCCCATGAGGGCGGCGCCCTGTGTGGTGCCCACCGTCTCCACGCTCTCGCGCAGCGCTTCGGGAAAACCGGGCCGGGCGCGCAGCCTCTCGATCTCGGCGCGGTCGACCCGGAGTCCCCCTCCCCCGCCGTCGGGTACGGCGCGGATGCGCCCGAGGTGCACGGCGAGGTCGAACTCGCTGCGCTTGAGCCCGAGCTCCCGCGCCGCACGGCCCGGCGTGAGCCAGGTGTCGTGGGTGGCTGTGCGGCGCTCGGCGGTGGCCGGGCGGTCGTGCGTGACGGTGTTCTGGGACATGGTCGGTGGTCTCCCCCGTGGAAGCGAGTGCGGCCGGCGCCGAGTGCGCCTGCCGGGAAAGACCGTAGCCGAATTGTCACTCTCCGTGTCGAGCCTGTGGATAACCTCGCAACGCTGCCTAAACTCGCAGGTCAGAGCTCTATTTCGGGATCCGGGGCCGGTCGTCGGGCGTCCACGTCCAGATGTTCGCCGACCCGGTTCACCAGCAGGGTCATCTCGTAGGCGATCTGGCCGATGTCGGCCTCGGCGCCGCTGAGCACGCACAGGCAGCTGCCGGTGCCGGCCGCGGTGACGAAGAGCACCGCGTCGTCGAACTCGACCATCGTCTGGCGCACTCCGCCCGCGCCGAAGTGGCGTCCGGAGCCTTTGGCGAGGCTGTGCAGTCCGGACGAGACGGCCGCGAGGTGTTCGGCGTCCTCGCGGCGCAGTCCCGTGCTCGCGCCCGTCACCAGCCCGTCGTTGGACAGGATCAGTGCGTGCCGTACGTGTTCGACGCGCTGGGTCAGGTCGTCCAGCAGCCAGTCGAGTCCCTGGTTCTGCGCCATGTCGCGCACTCTCCCCGTGTGTTCCCCGGTGTTGCCCCGTGTGATGGCTCCCGCCGTGCGAGGGCTCCCCGCGTCAGCCTTCCCCACGACCGGGCGCCGGGCAAGGAGGATGGGAGCCATGGGAGAGAAGATGACCGACGAAGAGTGGCGGGCGTTCGTCTCGCAGGGGACCCGCACCGCCAAGCTCTGCACCGTCCGCGCCGACGGCAGCCCGCATGTCGCGCCGGTCTGGTTCGTGCTGGACGGTGACGAGCTGGTGTTCACCACCGGGGAGCGGACGGTGAAGGGGCGCAATCTGGCGCGTGACGGCCGGGTCGCCCTGTGCGTGGACGACGACCGTCCGCCGTTCGCCTTCGTCGTATTGAACGGCCGGGCACACTTCGTGGACGACCCCGGGGAGCTGCGGCACTGGGCGGCCAGGATCGGCGCACGGTACATGGGCGAGGACCGCGCCGAGGAGTTCGGTGCCCGCAACGGCGTGCCCGGCGAACTCCTCGTGCGCGTCACGGTCGACAGGGTCCTCTCGGAGAAGGGCGTGGCGGACTGATCACGGGCCCGACCGAGGGCCCGAGGTTCATCCGACCGAGTCGAGCAGCCGGGCGGTGTGCCTGCGCCCGGCGTACTCGACGAGCCGGATCAGCACCTCCTTGCCCGAGTCGCGCTCGCGTGCGTCGCACAGCACGACGGGCGTCCCGGCGTCCAGGTCGAGCGCACGGCACACGTCCTGCGATTCGTGGCGCCGCGCTCCGGCGAAGCAGTTGACGGCGACCACGAACGGGATGTCGCGGTGCTCGAAGTAGTCCACCGCGGGGAAGCAGTCCTCCAGCCGCCGGGTGTCGGCGAGGACCACCGCGCCGAGGGCTCCCTGCGCCAGTTCGTCCCACAGGAACCAGAAGCGGTCCTGTCCCGGCGTCCCGAAGAGGTAGAGCGACAGGCCGGATCGGATGGTGATGCGTCCGAAGTCCATCGCGACGGTCGTGGTGACCTTCTGGTCCACGCCGCCGGTGTCGTCGACCAGTTGGCCCGCCTCGCTCAGCATCTCCTCGGTGCGCAGCGGCCTGATCTCGCTGACCGCGCCGACCAGGGTGGTCTTGCCCACGCCGAAACCGCCGGCGACCAGTATCTTCAGCGCCAGTGCGGCCGTTTCGCCGCCGGGGGCGTCGGGGTGCTCAGGGACCATGGATCACTTCTCTCTGGAATGCCGGCCGCGGTCGGCAGGAGTACGGGGATGCCGCCGGCGCGGCGGATGTCGCCGCGCGGTGTCTTTCTGCGGGGACGGGCTCCTAGAGCGCCCGTAGTCCCTCGATCACCTCGCGGAGGATGCGTTCGTCGGGCAGGTGCGCGGGCGGCACGGGCCGGCTGACGGTCACACAGCCGCGCTCCACGAGGTCGCCGAGGAGCACCCTGATCACGCCGACGGGCAGGTCCGCGCCCGCGGCGAGTTCGGCGACCGACTGGGTCTCCGGGCGGCACAGTTCGATCAGGGTGCGGTGTTCCGGTCCGAGCGCCGGGTCGTCCGCACCGGGCGCTGCCGCGTCGAGGGTGACCAGCGCGATCAGGTCGAAGTGCACCCCGCTGGGGCCGGGCCTGGTGCGTCCGCCGGTCATGGCGTACGGGCGGACCAGGGGCCCGGCCTCGTGGTCGTACCACTGGCTGCCGGGCTCGCTCGGGATGCCGGTCGTGTGCTCGGTCATCTGCTCGTGCCGCTTTCTCGCCTCATCCGGCGGCGGGTGGCTGCGCGCCGACACGGGGCGGGGTGTAGAGGTGCTCGCCGACGCGTTTGACGAGCCGTGCCATCTCGTAGGCGACGAGGCCGATGTCGGCGGTGACGGCGGTGAGCAGGGCGAGGCAGGAACCGTCCCCGGCGGCGGCCACGAACAGGAAGGCGTCGTCCATCTCCACCATGGTCTGGCGCACTCCGCCGGCCCCGAAGTGCCGGCCCGCGCCCTTGGCGAGGCTGTGGAAGCCGGAGGCGACGGCCGCCAGATGCTCGGCGTCCTCGCGTCCGAGGTCGCTCGAGGCGCCCACGGCGAGTCCGTCGTTGGACAGCACCACGGCGTGGCGGACGTCGGCGACGCGGAGCACCATGTCGTCCAGCAGCCAGTCGAGTTCACCGGTGCGCCGGGCGGCTCTCATGCTCGGGTCCTGGATCATGCGGGGTCTCCTTCGCTGCCGTCGTGCTGCCTGTCCGTGCCGGGTGCGGCGCCGCGGCCGGGTTGTCTGCCGCCGCCGCGCGCCCAGCCGGCGCGGTAGGCCGCCATGCGGTCCCGTACGAGCTCGGGTGTGCGGTCGTCCTGGTCGCGCCGCGCCGGGGCGGGTGTGTCGGGGCGGCCGTCGCGCAGTTGGGGGGCGAGGCTGGCCTGGCGGACGCGGCGTGGGAGGTCGTCGGAGCCGGCCGGCTCCTCCTGGGGGCGGTGCAGTCGCAAGGTGGCGACTCCTGGGGGTCGGTTCGGGGCGGCGGTGTCCGCCCCGTCGGATGGGGGAGCCACGGGAGCCACCGGTGCCACCAGTGCCGGCCGGTCGTCCGGTCCGGGCACGGTCCGCTGCTGCGGGAGGTCCGCGGACACGCGCGCGCGGGTGTCCTCCTCACCGGGCTCGCCGGGCACGCGCGCGAAGGCGCGTTCCTCCACCGGACGCGCGGGGCGGGCCTCGCGGGGGGTATGGCCCGCCGCGCTGTCGTCCAGCAGGCTGGTGGGCAGCAGGACGACCGCGGTGGTGCCGCCGTACGGGGACGTCTTCAGATGCACCTTGATGTCGTGCCGGGCGGCGAGCCTGCTGACCACGAACAGGCCGAGCCGGTCGCTGTCGAACAGGTCGAGCGCCTCGGACTGGGCGATGCGGCGGTTGGCCTCGGCGAGGGTCTCCTTGCCCATGCCGAGTCCGCGGTCCTCGACCTCGATGGCGTAGCCGTTGCCGACGGGTTCGCCGGTGACGCGCACGCGTGTGTGCGGCGGCGAGAACTGGGCGGCGTTCTCGATGATCTCGGCGAGGAGGTGGGTGAGGTCGGCGACGGCCGCCCCGACGACGGACGTCTCGGGCAGTTGGCGCACCTCCACGCGCGCGTAGTCCTCGACTTCCGAGACCGCGGCGCGGACCACGTTGGTGAGGGAGACCGGCATGCGCCAGGCGCGGCCGGGTGCCGCTCCGGAGAGGATGATCAGGCTCTCCGCGTGGCGCCGCATCCGGGTGGTGAGGTGGTCCAGACGGAACAGGTCGCTCAGCTCGCCAGGGTCGTCGGAGCGGCGTTCCATGCTGTCCAGCAGGCTCAGCTGACGGTGCACCAGGACCTGGCTGCGGCGGGCGAGGTTGACGAAGACGCCCGAGATGCCGTCGGCGAGTTCGGCCCGTTCCACGGCGGCGCGCAGCGCGGCCCGGTGGACCGTGCCGAGGGCCTCGGCGACCTGGCCGGTCTCGTCCTGCGCGGGCGGTCCCGGCGGGGCCTCGGCGCGGATGTCGATGTCCTCTCCGGCCCGCAGCTTGCGCATGGCCTCGGGGAGTTTGCGGCGGGCGATCTCCAGTGCGTCGTTGCGCAGCCGCACCAGTTCGATCACGAGCCCGCGGCCGATGCGGACGGAGATGACGAGGGAGGCGGCGACCGCGGCGAGGCCGAAGAACACCGCGGCGCCCGCCGGGGTGAGCAGTCCTCGGGTGAGCGGGTCGGCGCGGCGCGCGACCCCGCGGCCCGCGTCGTCCTCGATGGTGCGCATGCCGTCCCGCACGCGCGCGTGGGCGGTGTTCCACGTGTCCGCCGGTGCCGCCTCCAGGGCCCGGGAGCCGGGGCCGCCGGAGAGCACCTTGTCCTCGGTGGCCGACAGGGCGGCGTAGGCGTCGCTCCCGGCGAGCCTGTCCCAGGCGGTGCGTTCCGCGCCGCGCAGGTCGGTGACGGCGGAGCCGGTGAGGCTGCGGCGCAGTTCGACGGCTCCGGTGAACAGCCGCAGCCGTTCCCCGGCGAGTCCGCCGTCCAGGCGGGCGCCGGCCAGCAGCGCGTCCTCCTGCGCCAGTGCCTCGCCCGCGCGGGAGAACTCCAGCAGCACGCGCGCGTCGGAGCCGAGATCGGCGTCCTGGAGTCCCGTCAGGGCGCCCACCGCGCCGAAGGCCGTGGCGATGGTGCTCGTGTACCGGTCGTACGTGGACCGCCAGCCCGCGTCGCCTTCGCGTACGTCGGTGCGCAGCGGTCGCAGTCGTTCGGTGGCGGTGACGAACGCCTCGAGCCGGTCGGCCACCGCGCGGGGCAGTTCCTCGCCGTAGGCGACGGTGCCGTTCTCGCCGAGCCGCAGCTCGGCGACGGCCCGGTCGGTGGCGCGGGCGCGCTCGTTCAGGTCGTCGGTGGACACGGCGGAGGCGTCGGTGACGCGGCGCACCGCGGCTGAACGTTCCGCCTGGAGGGCGGCGACGGCCGCGGCGACCGGGGCGCGGACCGTGGCGTCGACGCGCTGGATCTGGCGCAGTCTGGCGACGTCCTGGGCGGTGGTGACCGTCGCGTGGCCCCACAGGGCGAGCAGTGAGACCACGGGCACCATCAGCAGGCAGACGATCTTGGCGCGCACGGTGCGCGGCGCGCTGAACCCGCGCCCCGCGCGCGTGGGTGCCGTCCGAGGTGCCGGCTCCCCCAGTGGGTCCGGGCCTTCGTCGGCGGGCGGCCCGGCGTGGGCGCGCCGGCCGCGCGGGGGCGGCGGGGGCGACGCTTCGGCGCGGGCCGTGGAGGTCCTCCGGGATGGGCGCATGGACTCCTCGCTCGAAGAGTGGTGGGGGCGGGCCGGTTACATCGGGGCCGGTTACGGCATCGGCGCCGCCGGGGCGCGGTCAGGGGGCGACGGGTTCGACCGGCCGCTGGGCCGAGGCGGAGGCCTCGCGCTCACCCGCGGTCGGTGACAGCGCGACGAAGGCCGAGGTGATGAAGAGGTAGGACCCGAGGCCGACGGCGAGGGGGAAGATGAACTGCATCGCCGTGGCCCCGGGCAGGGCGTCCCCGGAGGGCGTGACGCGCACGCTCACGGCGAACATCCCGGTGTAGTGCATGCTGCTCACCGCCGCGCCCATGATCAGGGACGCGACGGTGACCGCGACGGGCGACTTGATGTTGAGCGCCGCCCACAGGGCCGCCGTGGCCGCGACGACGGCGATCAGGACGGACAGGCCGACGAGCATCGGGTCGTAGCGCACCTCGCCGTGCAGGCGCACCGCCGCCATGCCCAGGTAGTGCATGCTCGCGACACCGAGCCCGGTGGTGAGCCCGCCGAGCAGCAGCGCCCGGCCCCGGTCACGGCTGTAGCCGACGGCGAACACACCGGCGCAGACGACGAGCATGGCGACGAGCAGGCTCGCGATGGTGAGGGGTACGTGGTAGCGGATCTCGGTGCCGCTGACGCTGAAGCCGAGCATGGCCACGAAGTGCATGGTCCAGATGCCGGTGCCGATCGCCGACGCGGCGGTGATCAGCCAGTTGCGCCGGGAGCGGCCGGTGGCGGCGAGGGCGCGGACGGTGCAGCGCAGTCCGAGTGCGGCGCCGGTGCAGGCCATCGCGTACGACAGCACGGGGGTAAGCCACCCCAGGGCGGCGTGGTCCAGGTGTCCCATGGCTCCGGGACGCTAGGGGGCATAGGCGCGCGAAGGGGGCGCGTTTCGAAAGGTGCTGGAATATGACGCAGCTATGCACCGGAACGACCGCGTCACGCTCGAACGTGCGCACAGCGGCGTCCTCCGTAGCGGTGAGGGATCATGCGGAACATGAGCGACGACCACACACACGTCCAGGAGTTCTTCACCGCGCGTGCCGCCGGCTGGGAGCGCCGCTTCCCCGACGACGGTCCCGCCTACGCGGGGGCGGTCGCCGAGCTCGGGCTGCGCGCGGGCGACCGGGTGCTGGACGCGGGCTGCGGCACCGGGCGGGCCCTGCCGCCACTGCGTGCCGCCGTGGGACCTTCGGGAGTGGTCCTCGGGGCGGATCTCACCCCGGCGATGCTGCGGGAGGCGGCCGGGGCCGGGCGGGACCGCGACGGGGTGCTGCTGCTCACCGACGTCGCCGCGCTGCCGCTGCGCTCCGGGGTGCTGGACGCCGTGTTCGCGGCAGGTCTGATCGCCCATCTGCCCCGGCCGGCGGAGAATCTGCGGGAGCTGGCGCGGGTGGTGCGGCCCGGTGGCGTGCTGGCGCTGTTCCACCCGATCGGACGGGCGGCACTCGCCGCCCGCCAGGGCCGCGCGATCACGCCGGACGACCTGCGCGCCGAGCCGAACCTCCGTCCGCTGCTGGCCGGTTCCGGCTGGCGCATGACGTCGTACGTCGACGAGGACGCCCGGTTCCTGGCGCTGGCGGTGCGGGAGGGCTGAGCTCAGTGCCTTTCCTGCCGCCCTCTTCTGACTCGGGGCTTCCAACTCTACGTTGGGAAACAGGAGATGAACGGCCGGCGAGGCAACCGCGCAGCGGGAAGGTGGACCGTATGTGGGGCAGGGTTCGCAGGATCGGCGGCAGAGTGATCGACAGTCTGCGCACGCAGGAGCAGTCCGCGCGGGAGGAGCGCCCGCACAACCTCTTCGAGGCCGCCGCGGCGTATGTCTCGGCCTGCGCGGAGGACGATCAGGACCGGATCGACGAGGCGGCCGGGTGGGTGTCGCCGGAGGCGCTGTCGTTCGGGGTGAACGAGCTGGCGTGCCGGGCCGTCATCGCCCTCGCGCGGGAGCGCGACGAGTCTCCGCGGACCGTCGCACGGGAGCTGCTGGGGCTGCCGGCCGCCTGATCCGTCCCGCGGCGTGCGGTCCATTCGCCCGGTCCGGCAGGAAAACTGCAGCTCCGGGTGTGACTGCCGGGTCGTGACAAGGGGCTCGGGGTCGGAATAGGGTGCGCGCCGATGGACGAACCGATGGGGAGGCTGGGATGGCCGGGACGGACGAGGAAGCCGTCGCCGCCGCGGACGACGCGCTCTATGTGCTCACGGCGGTGCTGCTGACGCCGGCGAAGTTCCCGAGTGTGCTGGGCGACGACTACCCGGAGGCGTGCGCCGCGCTCGGTCTCCCGCCCGTGGCCGACGGCTACGGGCTGGTCCTCGGGCAGGACGGCGAGGGCGCGCGGTGGACCGTCGTCGTCGACGACGTCTCCCTGGTCGCGGTCGCGATCGCCTCCTGGGACTGCGGCATGGAGCACGACCTGTCGCCGGACGAGCGCACGGTGGTCACCGCGCTGCCGGGCTGGCCCCTCGCGGTGGCCGTGGCGGCCCCGAACGTGCCGGCGCCGCACGACCCCTCCCTCGAGGTCGCCGGCCGCCCGCCGCTGACCCCGCCGGACACCAGCGTCTGGGGACCGGCCCAGCGCCGCCTGGGGGCCGACGAGATCGCGCTCCAGTGGGCGATCTGGCGCGAACAGGTCGACGACAGCGCCTTCGCGATGCCGGGCGAGCCCGCGAACGGCCCAGCGGGCGACGCCGGGGACCCGGCGCAGGGCGACGCCGAGAGTGCGTCACCCGACGGCGCCGAGAAGCCGGCATCGGGCAGCTCCGGGCACGCTACGGACGGTCCCGCCCGGTCCGCCGGGAACAGCCCGGACGGAAGCGGCGCGAGCGCGGGCGGCGATGGGGGTGTGGGCGGGGACGACGCGGGCGGGGACGTCACGCACGCACCTCGCGAGAGCGATGCGGGCACCGGCCCGGAGGTCGCCCCGGGCGAGGTGAACCCGGTCGGCGCGCCCGGAGGGGACCGGCAGCCGCGTCACAGCGGTATCCGGCGGGTGCTCGCCGAGGCGCGCGGCTACATCGACGCGCCGCCGCCCCTCGGCCGGGTCCGTTCCTCCTTCGCGCCGGGCGGCGCGCGCACGCTGCGGGCCGACGGTCCCGGGTGGTCCCTGGTGGCGCGGACGGACGACATCGCGTTCGTCCTGCTCGACGACGAACCCGGCGAGGTGCTCCCGGTGGGCCGCGGGCCGGAACTCCCCGGACTCCTGGAGGCCCTGGACAAGATGGCGGTGCGCCCTCTCTGAGAACACGCAGGGCTGCCGGAGGACCCGAGGGAACGGAGCTCGCACGGAACGCGGCCTCGTGGCACGTGTCTTGAACCGCCATGCACAGGCACCGTTCCATGTGGCGCCAACCCATCGATGACGGCGGGGTCGGGCCCGCACGATGGGGCAGCTGTGGCAGCAGCACCTGCCCCTCTTCCGCTTTCCGACCCTTCCGGAGGCCGTCATGCGCCCGTCCCGTGGCGTTCCGTTGCTCGCCCTCGCCCTCGCCCTCGCCTCGGCTGCCCTCACCGCTCCGGCTCCGGCCGCCGCGGCGGGCGAGGGGCACTGTGCCCGCCAGGACCGTGTCCGGGTGCCGGGCGCGGCCCATCAGCGCAGCGCCTGCCTGGCGGACCTGACCACGGCAGGGCTTGCCGGCACCCCGTACACCGACATGGCCGACCAGGCGGGACTGACGGCCGCGGCCACACGGTCGCCGTCCGGCGTGCCAGGGGTGCAGATCGACGGCTACTTCCCGGACTCCTCCCGCTTCAACAACACCCACGGCTGGCGGCACGACGCTCAGTTCGTGATCCGGCTGCCCGACCGCTGGAACGGCGGGCTGGTGGTCACCGGCGCTCCCGGGACCCGCAAGCAGTACGCCACGGACAAGGCGATCTCCGACCAGGTGCTGGCGCGGGGATACGCCTACGCCTCGACCGACAAGGGCAACAGCGGGGTCGACTTCTACCGGGACGGCCGCCGGCCCGGCGACGCGGTCGCCGAGTGGAACGCGCGGACCACCCAGCTCACCCGCGCCGCCAAGCGCGCCGTGGCCCAGCGCTACGGCCACGCCCCGCGCCGCACGTACATCACCGGCATCTCCAACGGCGGTTACCTCACCCGCTGGCAGCTGGAGAACCACCCCGAGCTGTACGACGGCGGTGTGGACTGGGAGGGCGCGCTGTGGACCGCCGACGGGCCCAGCCTGCTCACCTCCCTGCCGACGACGGTGGCCCGGACGATGGGCGCGGCCCGGGACGAGGATCTCCACGCGGTGGGCTTCGCACCCGGCTCCGAATTCCTGTGGCCGTACCACGAGAAGGCCTACTGGGGCCTGACCCAGAAGATCTACCGGGCCGAGTTCGACCCGGCCTACGACCCAGCGTGCCCCGGCCCCTCCGCCGGAAGTACGACGGAGGAGATCCTCGCGCCCTGCGCCTCCGACGCCTCCTACGACTACGCCGCCCGCCCCGCCTCCGTGCACCGTGCGGTGGCCCGGGTGGCACTGAGCGGACGCATCGGACGGCCGCTGATCACCCTGCACGGCGATCTGGACGCCCTGCTGCCCAAGGCGGCCGACTCGGATGTGTACGCCCGCATGATCGACGCGAGCGGACGGGACAGGCTGCACCGTTACTACGCGGTGCGGGGCGGCACGCACGTCGACGGGCTGTACGACACGTACCCGGACCGGCTGCGGCCGATCCTGCCCTGTCACAGCGCGGCGTTCGACGCCCTGGTCGCATGGGTGGAGCGCGGAGTCAGGCCGCCCGCGGACCGCACGATCGGCAGGCCCGCGGACGGCGACGTGGTCGACTCCTGCGCGCTGGGGGATGGCGAGGCGGCATAGCGCCTCAGCGGCCCAGCTCCTTGCGGGAGACGCGGCGCAGCCTGCGCCGCTGTGCGGGGTCCAGGGCGAGGTATGCGGCGGCCGGGACGCCCAGGACTATCAGAAGGGCAGCCCACCAGGGCAGCCAGATCAGCAGGATGAGCCCGGCCGCCACACCCCCCGCGGCGATCTTCGCGTTCTTCGACATGAGTGTCGCCTCCTTCGCGGCCACTGCCGCTCTCTGTCGTGAAAACGGCCCCGCGCCGTCGGCGGTTCCGGATCGCGACCCTGAGACGTCCCTGAGGTGCCGCCCCTAGGGACTCCCGGATGTCGCCGGTTCTCCTCCGCGCGTCCACGTCTTCCGCGGCCCATCCATGGTGACCCGGCTCACACCCCAGGCATACCCGGCCGGCGCCGATCGTGCTGTACCCTCGGCGACTCCGGCTTCACTAGTCAAGTTTGAGGAATAAGTCATCACCGCGCAGACGTCTCCGCCCGCTCCGCTGTCCGCACCCTCCGACTTGTCCGAACTCGCCCACTGCTCCGCCGTGTTCGTGCCCGGCGAGCCGGCCCGCACCGGCCGGGTCGCCTTCTGGCGGCCCGACGGCTCGTCTCCCCCCGCCGTCGCGCCGGGAGACGTCGAGGACCTGACCGTCGCCGTGCCCGGTCCGGACGGGGTCGAACCGGTGGTGGTGCCCGCACTGCTCGTGCCGGTGCGCACCGCCCTGCCCGTGCTCACGCGCGCGCGTGCCGGGCAGCACGGTCACCGGGCCGCCGTCTTCTGGGGCGCCGCCGCCGTGCACGCCCTTCACCTGGTGGCCCGCGGTCTGCTGTTGCCGGGGCTCTCCCCGGCCGATCACGACGCCTGGCGCACCGGACCGCTGGGGCCCAAGGACATCGAGGCGGTGCGCCGGCTGGCCGCCGCCATGCCGCCCGAGGCGCACGCCGTACCGGTGGACGACACCGAGCCGCTGCGGCTGCCCGACCCCGAACGGCTGCTGCGCGCCTTCCTGGACGCGGTCGCCGACTCCCTCCCCCGCACCGCCGCCGCGCCTCTGGTCACCGGCACTCCCGCCTACGCGGCTCCGCGGCCGCAGCGGCTGCCCGAGCTGCGGGCCTGGGCGGCCGACGTCGCCGCGGGCCACGACGCGGGCGTACGGCTGTCCCTGCGTATCGAGGTGGACGGCCTCACGGACCCGCAGGACGCAGAGGCGGAGGATGCCGTAGCGGACGACGGCACCGCCTCCGCGGGCGTGACGTTCCGGGCCGTGCTCCAGGTGCACAGCGTCAGCGACCCCTCCCTCGTCGCGGACGCCGCCGAGGTCTGGTCCGACTCGTCGGGCGGCGCCTTCGGCGCGCCCGCGCGGATGGACGCGCTGCTGGCGCTGCGCCGGGCGGCACGCGCGTGGTCACCGCTCACACCCTTGCTGGCGACGACCGTTCCGGACGCGGTGGAGCTGGCCGACGAGGAGGTCACCGACCTGCTCGTGGACGGCACCCGCGCACTGGCCGGAGCGGGCGTCGACGTGCACTGGCCGAAGGAGCTGACGCGGGAGGTGTCCACCGGCGCGGAGGTCGGTCCCTCCGAGGACGAGCAGCGGGCCGGGCGGTCCGGGTTCGCGGAGGGACCGTCGTTCCTGTCCGCCGACGCCCTGCTCGCGTTCGACTGGTGGTTCGCGCTGGGCGACCGACGGCTCACACGCGAGGAGCTGGACCGGCTCGCCGAGGCCGGCCGTCCGGTCGTGCGACTGCGCGACCAGTGGGTCCTGATCGACCCTCAGGAAGTGCTGCGGGCCCGCGCACGCCAGGACCATAAGGTCACGCCCCTGGACGCGCTCGGCGCGGCGCTGACGGGCTCCGTCGAGGTCGACGGCCGGCGGATCGAGGTGCGGCCGACCGGCTGGCTGGCGGCGCTGCGGGACCGGCTGGCCGATCCCGAGGCGCAGGAGCCCGTCGAGCAGCCGGCCGCGCTCGCCGCCACCCTGCGCGACTACCAGCGGCGCGGCCTCAACTGGCTGGCCCGCATGACGTCCCTGGGCCTCGGCTGCTGCCTCGCCGACGACATGGGGCTCGGCAAGACCGTCACCCTGATCGCCCTGCATCTGCACCGGCAGACCGATCCGGCGGCGGCCGGACCGACCCTCGTGGTCTGTCCCACGTCGCTCATGGGCAACTGGCAGCGCGAGGTCGAACGGTTCGCGCCCGGCACTCCGGTGCGTCGCTTCCACGGCGCCCGCCGCTCGCTGGACGACCTGGCCGACGGCGAGTTCGTCCTGACGACGTACGGCACCATGCGCCTGGACACCGGCCGGCTCGCCCAGGTCGACTGGGGCATGGTCGTCGCCGACGAGGCCCAGCACGTGAAGAACCCGTACGCGTCGACCGCCCGGCAGCTGCGGTCCATCGGCGCACGCGCGCGCGTGGCGCTCACCGGCACCCCGGTGGAGAACAACCTGACGGAGCTGTGGGCGATCCTCGACTGGACGACACCAGGGCTGCTGGGCCGGCTCGGCACGTTCCGCAGGCGGTACGCCGATGCCGTCGAGGGCGGTCAGGATCCGGCGGCGGCGGAGCGACTCGCCCGGCTGGTGCGGCCGTTCCTGCTGCGCCGCCGCAAGTCGGATCCGGGGATCGCGCCGGAGCTGCCGCCCAAGACGGAGACCGATCACGCCGTGTCGCTCACCGAGGAGCAGGCGGGTCTGTACGAGGCCGTGGTGCGTGAGGCGATGGCCGAGATCGCCGAGGCGGACGGCATGGCGCGCCGCGGGCTGATCGTGAAGCTGCTGACGGGGTTGAAGCAGATCTGCAACCACCCGGCGCAGTACCTCAAGGAGGACCGCCCGGTCGTGGCGGGTCGCTCCGGGAAGCTGGAGCTGCTGGACGAACTGCTGGACACGGTGCTCGCCGAACAGGCGGGTGTGCTGGTCTTCACGCAGTACGTGGCGATGGCCCGGATCCTGGAACGCCACCTCGCCGCGCGGGGCGTGCCGGCCCAGTTCCTGCACGGCGGCACACCGGTCGCCGAACGCGAGGCCATGGTGCACCGCTTCCAGGAGGGCGAGGTGCCCGTGTTCCTGCTGTCGTTGAAGGCCGCGGGCACCGGCCTGAATCTGACCCGGGCCGAGCACGTCGTGCACTACGACCGCTGGTGGAACCCCGCCGTCGAGGCCCAGGCGACGGACCGCGCGTACCGGATCGGCCAGACCCGGCCCGTGCAGGTGCACCGGATCATCGCCGAGGGGACCATCGAGGACCGCATCGCCGAGTTGCTGGTCCGCAAGCGGGAGCTGGCCGACGCGGTGCTGGGTTCCGGTGAGGCGGCGCTCACCGAGCTGACGGACGCGGAGCTGGCGGATCTGGTGGCGCTGCGCGAGGACGAGCGAGGGGGACTGCGATGAGCCGGTACGACGGTGAAGGGGCCGATGCGGAGCGGACGTTCGCCGCACTGCCTCCCGCGCGGGGGCGGGGTTTCGCACAGACCTGGTGGGGGCTCGCCTGGCTGACCGCGCTGGAGGGTACGGCGCTGGACGCCCAGCAGCTCAAGGCGGGCCGCAGGCTCGCGCGGGCGGGAGCGGTCGGGGCGGTGTCGGTGCGGCCGGGGCGCATCACGGCGGTCGTCCAGGACAGCGACCGCACGGCGCACCGGGCGGACGTCCTGCTCCAGGAGCTGACGGGCGAGCAGTGGGACCGCTTCCTGGACATGACGGTCGAACGGGCCGGGCATGTCGCGGCGCTGCTCGACCGGGAGATGCCTACGCATCTGGTGGAGGACGCGGAGCTGGCCGGGGTCGAACTGCTCCCGGGTCTCGGCGACCTGGAGCCCGAGTGCGAATGCGGGGCCTGGGACCACTGCGGTCACACGGCGGCGCTGTGCTACCAGATGGCCCGGCTGCTGGACCAGGACCCGTTCGTGCTGCTGCTGATGCGGGGACGGGCCGAACGTGACCTGCTGGAGGCACTCCAGACGCGCGGCGGGACATCCAAGACCGGGGGGCGGCGAGCCGAGGCGGAGGGCGTGGACGCGGCCGAGGCGTACGCGGCCGGGGCCGTCCTGCCGTCGTTGCCGGCCCTTCCGGCTCTGCCGGAGGAGCCGGGCACTCCCCCGTCCCTGGACACGGAGACCCCGCCGGCCGCCGGGATCGACCCCGACGCGCTGGAGTTCCTGGCCGCCCGGACCGCCGCGGAGGCACACCGGCTGCTCGCGGAGGCACTGCGGGACGGGCACGAGCGGCAGGCCGTCGCGGTGGAGCCGACGGTGGCCGAGGACGCGGTGCGGCTGGCCGCCGGGACGCCCGTACGCGCGGTGGAGGACCGCCTCGCCGAGGGGTCGGGGCGCGGCCGGGACGGGCTTGCCGTGGCGGTCCGGGCCTGGCAGCAGGGCGGTGCGGCGGCGCTGGCGGTGCTCGACGAGGAGTGGGCGGTGGACGGCGACGCCCTCGCACGCGCGCGTGCCGCCCTCGGCTCGGCCTGGGAGGAGGACGAACGCCCGCGGCTGAGGGTCCGCGCCAACCGGTGGACCGTCGTCGGCGCGCCGGTCCAGCTGCGCCTGGGCCGGGACGGCCGCTGGTGGCCCTACCGCAAGGAGCGCGGCCGCTGGACCCCGGCGGGAGCCGCCGCCCAGGATCCGGCGACGGCACTGGCGACGGCGGAGGGAGCGGCCGGCGAGTAGTGCCGCGGCAGGCGAGGTCCGCCCATGGCGACGGGGCCCGCGTCGAGGGCGTCAGGGCGCGGCGGCCTCGCCCACGGATGGCAGCAGCGATTCCAGACCGCTCGGCAGATGGCTGGGGAAACCGGACGGCCACGCTGTCGGGACGTCGGACGGCAACTCGGAGGGGAAACCTGACGGGAGCTCGGACGGAAGTGCGGTGGGGAATCCCGAGGGCAGCCGGCTCGGCAGACCGCTGGGCAGCTCGGACGGGATGCCCAGGGACGGGTCGGGCGAGCCGCGGGTGCCCGTACCGGTCGGCTCCGTGTCCGGCGAGTCCTCGTCGCCCGAGGCGAACAGCACGATCAGGGACAGGACGGTGACGGCCACGATCGCGGCGAGCAGGACCAGCAGCACCCTGCGCCCACCGGGTCCCCGTCCCCCGCCGCCGTGGTCGCCGGGGGGCTCCGGCGGTGGGGCGCCGCCGTACGAGGGCGGTCCGAAACCACCGCCCGGAGGCGGCGTGTCCCCCGGTGGTCCGGCCGGCGGCTGGGGCGGTACGGGTGGAATGGCCATACGCCCCATGGTCGCCGCCGACAGCGCACGGCGCGAGCATGCCGCGCGGAACGGCAGACGCCGCCGAGGCGCACCCGCCGGCGACTGACGCGGACGCCCGTGCCCCAGGGCGGTGCGCGACGCCCACGCGCTCGGCGACGCGTGCGCCGCCCTGGCCGCGCCTGACGGGACACCGGCGTGCGCACCCGGCCCGGCAGCACCCCGGCGGGCACGGGCCGGCCCGGCGCCTCACGCACGCGCGCATCCGCGCCAGGCGACACACCGCACGCGCACGAAAACTCGGCGCCCTGCCTCACCCGGACCGCACCGCGCGCGTGCGCGACCGCCGGACAGCACCGCCGGACACACACGCGCGTGAAGCACCGCCGGACACACCACACGCGCGTGGAGCACGCGGCGGGGCCGCGGCACCCGCCGGACGCGGCGTCAGACGAAGGAGCCGCGCCCGCCGCACGGATCGCGGAGCGTCAGCCCCGAGCCCCCAGCAAGTGATCCATCGCCAACTGGTCGAGCCGCTCGAACGCCATGCCCCGCGCCGCCGCGGCGTCCACGTCGAAGTCCTCGAAGGCGGACCGGTCGTCCAGCAGCGCCTGAAGGCCGTCGGCCGCCGTCGGCTGGGCCAGCTCGTCCAGGCGGGCCGCGCGCAGCGCCTCCTGGACCTCCGGGTCGGCGCGGAAGGCCGCCGCGCGCTCCTTGAGGATGAGGTAGTTGCGCATGCAGCCCGCGGCCGACGCCCACACGCCGTCGAGGTCCTCGGTGCGCGGCGGCTTGAAGTCGAAGTGCCGCGGGCCGCTGTAGCCGGCCGACTCGAGCAGGTCCACCAGCCAGAACGCGGCCCGCAGATCACCGGCGCCGAAGCGCAGGTCCTGGTCGTACTTGATGCCGGACTGGCCGTTGAGGTCGATGTGGAAGAGCTTGCCCGCCCACAGCGCCTGCGCGATGCCGTGCGGGAAGTTCAGCCCGGCCATCTGCTCGTGGCCGACCTCCGGGTTGACGCCGTACAGCTCGGGGCGCTCCAGGCGCTCGATGAACGCCAGCGCGTGCCCGACTGTGGGCAGCAGGATGTCGCCGCGCGGCTCGTTCGGCTTGGGCTCGATGGCGAAGCGCAGGTCGTAGCCCTGGGAGGTGACGTACTCGCCGAGCAGGTCGAAGGCCTCCTTCATCCTCTCCAGCGCCACGCGTACGTCCTTCGCCGCCCCGGACTCGGCACCCTCACGGCCACCCCAGGCGACGTAGACCTGCGCGCCGAGCTCGACCGCGAGGTCGATGTTGCGGATGGTCTTGCGCAGCGCGTAGCGGCGCACGTCGCGGTCGTTGGCGGTGAACGCGCCGTCCTTGAACACCGGGTGGGTGAAGAGGTTGGTGGTGGCCATCGGCACCTTCATGCCGGTGGAGTCCAGTGCCTGCCGGAACCGCTTGATGTGTTCCTCGCGCTCGCTGTCGCTCGAGCCGAAGGGGATGAGGTCGTCGTCGTGGAAGGTGACGCCGTAGGCGCCCAGCTCGGCCAGGCGCTGCACCGACTCGACGGGATCGAGGGCGCGCCGGGTGGCGTCGCCGAAGGGGTCCCGTCCCTGCCAGCCGACGGTCCACAGGCCGAAGGTGAATTTGTCCTCGGGGGTGGGCTGGTGGCTCATGCCGCGGCTCCTTGCTCGCTGAGGCTATTTCGTCATGGCGATTTACAAATTAGTATGCGAGCGCACTTCTGGGAAGTCACAAGGTGTCCCGATCCGCCCGTGACACATCCCGCAGAGCCGCCCGAGCCCGGAAGAGGGAGAGACCGATGTCAGCAGCCGAGGGTCCGCTCGTCGTCGGCGTGGACTCGTCCACCCAGTCCACCAAGGCGCTCGTCGTCGACGTCGCCACCGGGAGGGTGGTCGCGAGCGGCCAGGCACCGCACACGGTGACCTCGGGCGCGGGCCGGGAGAGCGATCCGCGCCAGTGGTGGGAGGCCCTGTGCGAGGCGCTGCGCCAGTGCGGCGAGCCGGCGCGCGAGGCCGCCGCGGTGTCCGTCGGCGGGCAGCAGCACGGCCTGGTCACCCTGGACGAGCACGGCGAGCCGGTGCGCCCGGCCCTGCTGTGGAACGACGTGCGCTCCGCGCCCCAGGCCCGCCGGCTGACCGAGGAGCTGGGCGGCGCGAAGTTCTGGGCCGAACGCACCGGCAGCGTCCCCGCCGCCTCCTTCACGGTCACCAAGTGGGCCTGGCTGGCGGAGCACGAGCCGGAGGCGGTCCGCGCCACCCGGGCGGTACGGCTCCCCCACGACTACCTCACCGAGCGGCTCACCGGTCAGGGCACCACCGACCGCGGTGACGCCTCCGGCACCGGCTGGTGGGCGTCCGGGACCGAGGCGTACGACGAGGAGATCCTCGCCCACGTGGGGCTGGACCCGGCGCTGCTGCCGCGCGTGGTGCACCCCGGCGAGGTGGCCGGAACCGTACGCGACCACCACGACCTGCCGTTCTCCAAGGGCACCCTGGTGGCCTGCGGCACCGGTGACAACGCCGCCGCCGCGCTGGGCCTCGGGCTGCGGCCCGGCGTACCCGTGATGAGCCTCGGCACCTCGGGCACGGTGTACGCCGTGTCGCGCCGGCGGCCCGCGGATCCCAGCGGCACCGTGGCGGGTTTCGCCGACGCCCGCGGCGACTGGCTGCCGCTCGCCTGCACGCTCAACTGCACGCTCGCCGTGGACCGCGTCGCCACGCTGCTGGGCCTGGACCGTGAGGCGGTCGAGCCCGGCGGTGGCGTCACCCTGCTGCCGTTCCTGGACGGCGAACGCACCCCGAACCTCCCGAACGCCTCCGGCCTGCTGCACGGACTGCGCCACGACACCACCGGCGGCCAGCTGCTCCAGGCCGCCTACGACGGTGCCGTGCACTCCCTCCTCGGCGCCCTCGATCTCGTCCTCGACGAGGACGCGGACCCGTCGGCCCCCCTGCTGCTGATCGGCGGTGGCGCCCGCGGCACGGCCTGGCAGCAGACCGTACGGCGGCTGTCGGGGCGGCCCGTGCAGGTGCCCGAGGCGAGGGAACTGGTCGCGCTCGGTGCGGCGGCACAGGCGGCCGGGCTGCTCACCGGGGAGGACGCGGCGGCGGTCGCCCGGCGCTGGAACACGGCCGCCGGGCCGGTCCTGGAGGCCGTGGAACGGGACGAGCAGACGCTGACCAGGATCGCCGGGGTACGCTCCGACGCGGCGCAGCTCCTGGACCGCGGCGCCGACACCGACTGACGGCGCGGCAGAGCGGTCCGCGGCAGGGGCGGACGCTGACGGCGCGGCAGAGCGGCCCGCGGCGAGGGCAGACGATGACGGTGTGGCCGGCCGCGCCCGGCGGCCACACCACCCGTGACACGACCGACCGAGGACTGACGGAGGCATGAGCGCACCGCTGCACGAGGCACGACCGGCGGTCGGTCCGGGGCGGGCGCTGCCCGACACCCAGCAGGGCATGCGCCGCCGCAACCTCTCGCGCGTGATGCACACCGTCAGCGCCGAGGGACCGCTGTCCCGGGCCGCAGTCGCCTCACGCATCGGTCTGACCCGGGCCGCGGTGTCGACCCTCGTCGACGAGCTGATCCGCTCGGGGCTGCTGGAGGAGCTGGGCCCGGAGCGTCCCGGTCGGGTGGGCCGCCCCGGCTCGGCGCTCGCGGTCAGCGGGCACGGCCCCGCGGGCATCGGCGCCGAGGTGGGTGTCGATCATCTCGCCGTGTGCGCGATCGACCTGCGCGGAGAGGTCAGGGCGCGGGCGGTGCGGCACGCGGCGAACCGGGACCGCGCACCCGAACCGGTGATCGCGGAACTGGCGGAGCTGATCGGCCGGGTCGTCGCGGAGGCGGAGGGCGAGGGGCTGTGGCCGGCGGGGCTCGCCGTGGCCGTGCCGGGTCTGGTGGCCCGCGACGCCCGGACCGTCGTCCGCGCGCCGAACCTCGGCTGGCAGGACACCGACCTCGGCGCGCTCCTCCCGGACCGGTTCCCGCTGACGGTGGGCAACGAGGCCAACTTCGGCGCCCTTGCCGAACTCTGGCTCGGCGAGGGCACCCCGCGGGACTTCCTGCATGTGTCGGCGGAGATCGGCATCGGCGCGGCCGTGGTCGTCGACGGGCGGCTGCTGCACGGCAACCGCGGTTTCGCGGGCGAGCTGGGTCATGTGCCGGTGCACCCGGACGGTCCGGCGTGCCCGTGCGGGGGCCGGGGCTGCCTGGAGCAGTACGCCGGTGAGGAGGCCGTGCTGCGGGCGGCGGGCCTGGAGCCCGGTGAGGACCGCGTGGGCCTGCTCGCGGGCCGCGCCGAACGGGGCGACACGGACGTACGACGCGCCCTGAACGAGGCGGGAACCGCGCTCGGCATCGCCCTGACCGGCGCGGTGAACCTGCTCGACCCGGAGGGTGTGGTGCTGGGCGGCGCGCTGGCGGGCCTCGCGCCCTGGCTGCTGCCGTCGCTGCGGTCGGAGCTGGCGCGGCGCACCGCCGGGCCGGCCTGCCCCGTCACGGTCTCGGCGCTCGGGCCGCAGGGGCCGCTGCTGGGCGCGGCGCACTCGGTGGTGCGGGGCGTCCTGGACGACCCGGCCGCGGTGGCCGAACGCGCCTGACGCCGAGCTGGTCCGGGCCGCCCGAGCGGGCTCACGGCCGCAGGCTGCTGACGATGTCCGCCGTGGCGGTGAGGCCGCTGTGGATGGTGGGGGCGATGCTGGTGCTGGCCAGGTAGAAGCCGAGCAGCAGACAGACCAGGGCGTGGGAGAACTTCAACCCGCCGTTGCGCAGGAAGATCACCGCCAGGATCCCGAGCAGCAGCACCACAGAGATGGAAACGGCCATCGTCAACCTCCTCCGCCACGTCCGCTTCGCGGCGTTCGGCCGCAAGTGTGGCGTAGCGGAGGGTTCATCCGGGCGGCTGAGGCGTCCTCCGAACGAGTGGTGTCCGCCCCGGACGGGGTCCGGGCCGACGGCGTCTACGCCGGGCGATACGCGTCGAGGAAGGACTCCAGGCCCGCCAGGTCGTCGGTGTTGAGGTAGTCCACGTCCGCGGCGACCAGTTCACCCCACAGGGCGTCGCGCTCCGGGCCCGGCAGGTCAGGGGTGGCCCAGAACCGCACCTTCTGCCCGCGTGCGTGGGCCGTGCGCACGATCTGCCGCAGCTTCGCACGCTCGGTCTCCGGGAACGCGCCGACACCCCGCCAGGTGAAGTGCAGCGTCCAGTTGTCGCTGATCAGCGGGATGAAGGAGGCCCGCGCCGGGCCGCCGAGGTCGGCCAGCCGGCCGTCGTAGAAGGCGCGGCGCACGCGCTGCGCCTCCATCGGGAGCCGGGCCGCGCGGTCGCCGGAGACGACGGCGGTGACCGGCCCGGGCAGCACCCGGCCGTGCGCGTAGGTGGTGAACAGGTGCCGGTAGCGGCGCAGATGGCGGTCCAGTTCCAGGTAGGTGGACGACCCCTCGGTCTTGATGTCGATGAGCAGCTGAAGGGGCTTGGAGTACCCCCGGTACACCGAGCCGCGGTGGGCGCGGACGCGTGCGGCGAGGGGCTCGAGGTAGAGGGACTCCAGCGTGCGGGACGGGTCGAGGTCCACGGGGTCGTGGGCGACGAGGAGTTGGTCGCCGACCAGGAAGATGTCGGCCTCGACGCTGCCGAAGCGGTGGTCGAGGGCGTCGAGGAGGGGGCGCGGGTGCTCGTAGTCGTTGTGGGCGTGGGCGCGCCACAACGGGCGCGGGCGGTGCCCCTGTTCACCGGCCAGCGCCTGGGTGGCGGGCAGCGCGACCGAGCCGGCGAGGGCGGCGCCGAGGGTGGTGAGGGCTCTGCGACGGGTGGTGAGGGCCATGCTCTGCCTCCCTGGAAGGACCTGTGGGACCTCAAGGAGTATGAGGTCCGCCCGGGGCCAAGGAGCAGGGTCGTGCGGGGAGTTGGCCGATCCGCCGTCGCGCGTTCACCTCACCGGAGCAGGCCGGGCACACGAAGAGCCCGCCCCCGTGCGGGGACGGGCTCCGGCCGTGGCTCGGAACGCTCCGCGGGTCAGGGCGCCCGGAGGTCCACCAGTTCGGCCAGCGCCTCACGGTGGGCGCCCGCGGTGCCGTAGGCGATCGAGTCGGCCTTGGCACGCTTGAGGTAGAGGTGGACCGGGTGTTCCCAGGTCATGCCGATTCCGCCGTGCAGTTGCAGGGCCTCCTCGGCCGCGTGGACGGCGACGGAGGTCGCGTAGGCCTGGGCGACGGCGACGGACACGTCGGCGTCCTGGCCGGTCGCGAGGGCGTCGGCGGCGGCGCGGGCGGCGGCGCGGAGGTTGACGACCTCCAGCCACAGCTGGGCGAGCCGGTGCTTGAGCGCCTGGAAGCCGCCGACGGGGCGGTTGAACTGCTTGCGGTCCTTCAGGTAGCGCACGGTTTCGGTCAACGTCCAGTCGGCGAGACCGAGTTGCTCCGAGGCCAGCAGTCCGGCACCCGCGCGCAGGGCGCGTCGTACGGCGGGTTCGGCGTCACCGAGGCGGCGGCCCGAGGCGCCGTCGAACGCCACCGTGGCGACCGGCCTCGTGAGGTCCAGGGACGTCTGCGGGGTCACGGTGACCGCGTCGGCCTCCACCGCGTACAGCCCGCCGTCGTCCGCCGGGACGAGCAGCACATCGGCGACGCCGGCGTCCGCGACGGCACTCACCTCGCCGTGCAGCGTGCCGTTCTCCGCCCGGACGGTCGTGAGGGCGCCCCCCGGAGCGGTGTGCAGTCCGACGGCGAGAGCACCGATCCTCCGCCCCGAGGCCAGTTCGGCGAGCAGCTCGCCGCCGCCGTCGCAGGCGAGCAGCGCCTCGGTGGCCACGACCGCACTGGTCAGGTACGGCACGGGAGCGACCGCGCGCCCCAGCTCCTCCAGCACGACGGCGGCCTCGCGGTGGGTGGCACCCTGGCCGCCCCGGTCCTCGGGGACGAGCAGGCCCGCGAGCCCCATGCCGTCGGTGAGGGCCTTCCACAGCGACAGGTCGTGCGGGGCGTCCGTCTCGGCGCGGGCGATCACGCCTGCCGCGTCGCAGTGGTCCGTGAGCAGGTCACGGACGGCGGCGCGCAGTGCCTCTTCCTCCTCCGAGTACAGGAGGTCCGGCTGTGTGCTCATCGGGCGAGGTCCTTCCAGGCGACGTCCTTGTCGGTGCGCGGCTCGGCCGGCAGGCCCAGGACGCGCTCGGCGACGATGTTCAGCAGGACCTCGCTGGTCCCGCCCTCGATGCTGTTGCCCTTGGAGCGCAGGTAGCGGTAGCCGGCCTCGCGGCCGGTGAAGTCGACCTGCTCCGGACGGCGCATGGTCCAGTCGTCGTACAACAGGCCCTCGGCGCCGAGGAGTTCCACTTCGAGGCCGCTGATGGCCTGGTTGAGGCGGGCGAAGCCCAGCTTCATGCCGGCGCCCTCGGGGCCGGGCTGGCCTGCCACGAGCTGCTGGCGCAGGCGTTCGCCGGTGAGGCGGGCGACCTCGGCGTCGACCCAGAGTGTCAGCAGCCGCTGGTGCAGGTCGTGGGTGCGCAGTTCGGGGCGTTCGCGCCAGGTCCGGGAGACCGGGCCGATCATGCCGCCCTCGCGGGGCAGCCGCATGCCGCCGATGGCGACGCGTTCGTTGTTCAGCGTGGTCTGCGCGACGCGCCAGCCGTCACCGACCTCGCCGAGCCGGCGGGAGTCGGGGATGCGGACGTCGGTGAGGAAGACCTCGTTGAACTCGGCCTCGCCGGTGATCTGGCGCAACGGCCGCACCTCGACGCCCGGGTCGGTCATGTCGCACAGGAAGTAGGTGATGCCCCGGTGCTTGGGCACGTCCGGGTCGGTGCGGGCGATGAGGATGGCCCAGCGGGCGACATGGGCGCTGGACGTCCAGACCTTCTGCCCGTTGACCACCCACTCGTCGCCCTGCCGGACGGCTCGCGTGCCGAGCGCGGCCAGGTCGGATCCGGCGCCGGGCTCGCTGAACAGCTGGCACCAGACCTCCTCGCCGGTCCACAGCGGCTTCAGGAACCGCTGCTTCTGCTCCTCGGTGCCGTACTGGAGGATGGTCGGCGCGGCCATGCCGAGGCCGATGCCGATGCGCCGGGGGTCGTTGTCGGGCGCCCCGGCGGCCTCCAGTTCGGCGTCCACGACGGCCTGGAGCGAGCGGGGCGCGCCGAGGCCGCCGAGCCCTTCGGGGAAGTGCACCCAGGCGAGACCGGCGTCGAAGCGGGCGCGCAGGAAGTCGAGGCGGTCGGTGTCGGCGGGAGCGTGCGCGGCCAGGAACTCCTGGGTGCGGCGGCGCAGTTCGGCGGCGTCGGTCATGCGGCGGCTCCGTTCTCCAGCGAGGGCAGCACGGCGACGCGGCCGGTGGTGACACCGTCGGCGACGCGCTGCACGGCGTCGGCGGCCCCGGCGAGCGGCACGCGCTCGCTCACCAGCGGCTTGATCGCGCCGCGAGCGGCCAGTTCGGTGAGCTGCTCGTGGCAGTGCTGGACCAGCTTGGGGTTCTTGGTGTTGTACAGGCCCCAGTGCAGGCCGAGGATCGAGTAGTTCTTGACCAGGGCGTGGTTCAGCGCCGGGCTGGGGATCGTGCCGCTGGCGAAGCCGACCACCACGATCCGGCCCTCGAAGGCGACGACCTTGGCGGACTGTGCGTAGGCCTGGCCGCCGACCGGGTCGTAGATCACGTCGGCGCCCCGGCCACCGGTGGCTTCCTTGACGGCGGCGACCACGTCCTGTTCGCGCCGGTCGATCACCACGTCACAGCCCAGCTCGCGGGCGACGGCCACCTTGGCGGCGCCGCCGACGACACCGATGACGGTGGCGCCGGCGGCCTTCCCCAGCTGCACGGCCGCGCTGCCGACCCCTCCTGCGGCAGCGTGGACGAGCAGCGTCTCTCCGGCCTCCAGACCGGCCCGGCGGTGCAGACCGAACCAGCCGGTCTGGTAGCCGATGTGCAGGGCGGCCGCCTCGGCGTCGTCCAGCGCGTCGGGCGCGGGCAGCAGCGCCCTCGCGTCGGCGACGGCGTACTCGGCGAAACCGCCGTGGGGCAGCGCCGGGTTGGCGATCACGCGGCGCCCGTCCTCGGTCTCGCCGCAGATCTCCACGCCCGGCGTGAACGGCAGCGGCGGCCGGACCTGGTACTGGCCCCGGCACAGGAGCGCGTCGGGGAAGTTGATGTTGGCGGCGCGCACCTTCAGCAGGACCTGACCCTCGCCGGGGGTGGGCGTCTCGACGTCCTCGAGCCGCATCACCTCGCCCGGCTCACCGTTCTCGTGCACTTGCCATGCCTGCATGCGGGGCCTCCACGGGGGACTGCTTCGTCTGACCGGGGTCGGTTCGCATACTAAGCGGTCGCTTGCCGATGAGGGAACAGCCGGAGGCACCTCGGACGCGAGTAAGACGCGTCACTCACGGAACAGGCAGGTCAGGCATCTCCCGCCCGCTTCGGCCGCGCCCGCACATGCATCCGCTCGCCCTGCGGCCCGAACAGACTGAGGAACTCCACCGACCCCTCCCCCGTCGAGCCGAACCAGTGCGGCACGCGCGTGTCGAACTCCGCGGCCTCCCCCGCCGTCATCACCACGTCGTGCTCGCCCAGCACGACCCGCAGCCGCCCGGACAGCACGTACAGCCACTCGTAGCCCTCGTGCGTGCGCGGCTCCGGCTCCTCCGCGCCCTGCGGCACCAGCACCTTGTAGGCCTGGAGGCCACCGGGCTGCCGGGTGAGCGGCCAGTAGGTGCGCCCGTGCCGCACCAGCGGTCTCGTCGGCACCCTCGGGTCCCCCACCGGGGGCGCACCGACCAGTTCGTCCAGTGCCACCTGGTGCGCCCTGGCGATCGGCAGCAGCAGCTCCAGGCTGGGCCTGCGCAGCCCGGACTCCAGCCGCGACAGGGTGCTGACGGAGATCCCGGTCGCCTCGGACAGCGCGGCGAGGGTGACCTCCCGCTCCTTCCTGATCCGGCGCAGCCGGGGGCCCACTTCCGCGAGAACGTCGTCCGTCGTCATGTGGACATTGCAGTTTCGGCAAAGAAGTTTGTCAATCCGGCAGTCGCTGAGCGACCGTCGGGCGTGGAGGTGGTCGACGTGACCGAGAGCAACGGGAACGAGCAGTACGGGAACGATCGCTACGACGTGGTGGTCGTCGGGGGCGGCGCGGCCGGGCTGTCCGCCGCGCTGGTGCTGGGCCGGGCCAGGCGCCGGACGCTGGTCGTGGACGCGGGCGAGCCGCGCAACGCGCCCTCGTCGCACATGCAGGGCTATCTGTCGCGGGACGGGATGTCACCGGCCGAGTTCCTCGCGGTGGGCCGGGAGGAGATCGCCCGGTACGGCGTCGAGCTGGTCCGGGACCGGGTGACCGACGTGACCGAGGGCGCGGACTTCACCGTCGTCCTGGACGGGGGACGCGAGGTGCGCGCCCGCCGCCTGGTCGTCGCGACCGGGCTCGAGGACGAGCTGCCCGACGTCCCGGGCGTCGCCGAGCGGTTCGGGCGGGACGTGCTGCACTGCCCGTTCTGCCACGGCTGGGAGGTGCGGGACGAGCCGTTCGGCGTGCTCGCGTCCGGCGCGGCGAGCGTGCACCAGGCGCTGATGGTGTCGCAGTGGTCCAAGGACGTGACCTTCTTCCTGCACACCGTCGCCGAGGAGGAGCTGTCCGACCAGGACCTGCGCCGGCTCGCCGCCGCCGGGGTCGACGTGGTGCCCGGCGAGGTCGCCGGGCTGGTCATCGACGGCGACCGGCTCACCGGGGTCCGTCTCGCCGACGGTTCCCTCCACGCCCGGTCGGTCCTCTATGTCGGCCCGCGCCCGGTCCCGCAGACGGGCCTGCTGCGGAAGCTGGGCGCCGAGATGAACGAGACCCCGTTCGGGGCCTACCCGGTGGTCGACGCGACCGGGCTGACCACGGTGCCGGGCGTGTGGGCGGCGGGCAACGCGATCGGTTTCGCCGAGCAGGTGATCCACGCGGCGAGCGGGGGCTACCGGGCCGCGGCGGCGATCGTGGGCGACCTGCTGATGAGCGAACTGGACGCCGGCGTGTAGCGGTCCGGGTGTGGAGCGCACGCCTCCGTAGCACCATGGCTGCATGCTGCTGACCCGGCTGGCCCGTGTGTCCCAGGAGGTCGCCGCCACCTCGGCGCGGTCCCGGAAGATCGCCCTGCTCGCCGAGCTGTTCCGGGAGGCGGAGGCGGAGGACGTGCCGATCGTCATCCCGTATCTGGCGGGCCGGCTGCCGCAGGGGCGGCTCGGGGTGGGCTGGAAGGTGCTGAGCCGCCCGGTCGCCCCGGCCGCCGAGCCCACGCTCACCGTGCGCGAGGTCGACGCCCTGCTCACCACGCTCGGCAAGGTGGCCGGGCCGGGGTCGCAGGCCGAGCGGGCCCGGCTGGTCGGGGAGTTGATGGGCGCCGCCACCGAGGACGAGCAGCGGTTCCTGTTCGGGCTGATCACCGGCGAGGTGCGGCAGGGCGCCCTGGACGCGGTCGCGGTGGAGGGGCTGGCGCAGGCGACGGGGGCGCCCCCGGACGCGGTACGGCGGGCGGTGATGCTCGCGGGCTCGCTGCAGACGGTGGCCGAGGCGCTGCTGGCCCACGGGCCGGAGGCGCTGGAGCGGTTCCGGCTCACGGTCGGCCGTCCGGTGCTGCCGATGCTGGCGCACAGCGCCTCCTCGGTCGCCGAGGCGGTGGAGAAGCTGGGGGCCTGCGCGGTCGAGGAGAAACTGGACGGCATCCGGGTCCAGGTGCACCGTGACGGCGACACCGTGCGCGTGCACACCCGCACCCTGGACGACATCACCGACCGGCTGCCGGAAGTGACCCGGGCGGCACGGGAGTTGCGGGGCGAGCGGTTCATCCTGGACGGCGAGGTCATCTCCTTCGACGCCGAGGGCCGCCCCCGCTCCTTCCAGGAGACCGCCGGCCGGGTCGGTTCGCGGGTGGACGTGACCACGGCCGCCCGCGAGGTGCCCGTCTCGCCCGTCTTCTTCGACGCGCTGTCCGTCGACGGCCGCGACCTGCTGGACCTGCCGTTCACCGAGCGGCACGCGGAGCTGGCGCGGCTCGTCCCGGAGCCGATGCGGGTGCGGCGCACGGTCGTGTCCGGACCGGACGACGTGTCCGAGGCGGAGGAGTTCCTCGCCGAGACCCTGAAGCGCGGCCACGAGGGCGTCGTGGTCAAAGGGCTCGACGCCCCCTACAGCGCGGGCCGGCGCGGGGCTTCCTGGCTGAAGGTCAAGCCCGTGCACACGCTCGACCTGGTGGTGCTGGCCGCCGAGTGGGGTCACGGCCGCCGCACCGGCAAGCTGTCCAATCTGCACCTGGGCGCGCGCACCGCCGACGGCTCCTTCGCGATGCTCGGCAAGACCTTCAAGGGCATGACCGACGCGATGCTGACCTGGCAGACCGAGCGGTTGCGGGAGCTGGCCGTCGACGACAGCGGGTACGTCGTGACCGTGCGGCCCGAACTCGTCGTGGAGATCGCCTACGACGGCCTGCAGCGCTCCACCCGCTACCCGGCCGGCGTCACGCTGCGCTTCGCACGCGTGGTCCGCTACCGCGAGGACAAGCGTCCCGAGGAGGCGGACACGGTCGAGTCCCTGCTGGCCGCGCACCCGGAGGTACGGCCGTGACGGGCCCCCGCAGCGCCGGACTGCTGTTGTTCCGGCACACCGATCAGGGCCTGGAGGTCTTGCTCGGTCATATGGGCGGCCCGTTCTTCGCCCGCAGGCAGACCGGTGCCTGGACCGTGATCAAGGGCGAGTACGACCCGGCCGAACCGGCCTGGGAGGCGGCCCTGCGGGAGTTCCGGGAGGAACTGGGCCTCGAGCCGCCCGACGGGCAGGCCGTACCGCTCGGGGAGGTCCGGCAGTCCGGCGGCAAGATCGTCACGGCGTGGGCCTTGGAGGCCGATCTCGACCCCGCGACGGTGGTGCCGGGCACGTTCGAGATGGAGTGGCCGCCGAAGTCGGGGCGCATCCAGGAGTTCCCCGAGCTGGACCGGGTGGAGTGGCTCGCCCTGGACCGGGCCCGTGAGGTGATCGTCAAGGCGCAGTCGGCGTTTCTCGACCGCTTGGCGGAGCACTCGCCCTGAGGAGCCCTCCCGCGTTGCGCCGCCCACGACCGCGCGGGAAGGTCGAAACGCACAGTCCCGAGGGAGGTCGGCCATGCCCATCGCAACGGTGAACCCGGCGAACGGCGAGACGCTCAAGACGTACGAGGCCATGGGCGAGGAGGAGATCGAGCGCCGGCTCCAGCTCGCCGAGGCCACGTTCCGTACGTACCGGACGACGAGCTTCGACAAGCGGGCCGCCCTGCTGCGCCGCGCCGCCGACCTGCTCGACGAGGACCAGCAGAGCATCGCCCGGGTGATGACCACCGAGATGGGCAAGCCGGTCAAGCAGGCCCGCGCGGAGGCCTCCAAGTGCGCCAAGGCGATGCGCTGGTACGCCGACCGCGCGGCGCGGCTCCTCGCCGACGAGGAGCCCGACGCGTCCGACGTGAAGGACTCCGGTGCCTCCCGGGCCGTGGTGCGCTACCGGCCGCTCGGCCCGGTGCTCGCGGTGATGCCGTGGAACTTCCCGCTGTGGCAGGTGGTGCGGTTCGCCGCGCCGGCGCTGATGGCGGGCAACGTGGGCCTGCTCAAGCACGCCTCGAACGTGCCGCAGACCGCCCTGTACCTGGAGGACCTCTTCCACCGCGCGGGCTTCACCGAGGGCTGCTTCCAGACGCTGCTCATCGGCTCCGGCGCGGTCGACGAGATCCTGCGGGACGAGCGGGTCAAGGCGGCCACCCTCACCGGCAGCGAGCCCGCGGGACGGGCCGTCGCCTCCACGGCCGGCGAGATGATCAAGAAGACGGTGCTGGAGCTGGGCGGCAGCGACCCGTACATCGTCATGCCGTCGGCCGACGTGGACCGGGCCGCCGAGGTCGCGGTGACCGCCCGGGTGCAGAACAACGGGCAGTCCTGCATCGCCGCGAAGCGGTTCATCGTGCACACGGACGTCTACGACGCCTTCGCCGAGCGCTTCACCGAGGGCATGAAGGCGCTGAAGGTGGGCGACCCGCTGGACGAGGGCACGGACGTCGGGCCGCTGGCGAGCGAGCAGGGCCGCCAGGATCTGGAGGAGCTGGTCGACGACGCGGTGCGGGGCGGCGCGAGCGTGCTGTGCGGCGGCGAGCGGCCCGAGGGACCGGGCTGGTACTACCCGCCGACGGTCCTGGCGGGGATCGACCGGGAGATGCGCATCCACCGTGAGGAGGCGTTCGGCCCGGTCGCCACGCTGTACCGGGCGGCGGACCTGGACGAGGCGGTGCTGATAGCCAACGACTCCCTGTTCGGGCTGAGTTCGAACGTGTGGACGCGGGACGAGGCGGAAGTCGACCGGTTCGTACGGGATCTGGAGGCGGGGAGCGTGTTTGTGAACGGGATGACGGCGTCGCATCCGGCGTTCCCGTTCGGCGGGGTCAAGCGGTCGGGGTACGGACGTGAGCTGTCCGGGCACGGAATCCGCGAGTTCTGCAACATCACCACGGTTTGGCAGGGTGCGTGATGCTTCCGGGGCTACGATCCGATCTGTGAACCGCGAAGTGACTCTGCCTCTGATCGTCGACGACCGCGGGACCTTGCAGGTGGCTGCGGCCGATGTCAGCAAGCTGCTGCGGACGGTGGGCGGACGGTGGGTGCGTCTGGTCGAGGCCGGGGAGGAAGGGCTCGACGAGGACACGGTGGCGGCGCTCACCATCGAGCTGGCCAAGCTGGCCGACCGGATCGACGTGGCGTGCATCGCGCACAGCAGCGGCGGAGCCCCGTAGCCGTGCGTTGTCAGGCCGGCCGGTGGAGGGTCCGCCAGAACAGCGACTCGTAGCTCTGCAGCAGGTGGCCGTACGCGCGTGCGCGGTTCTCGTCCAGGCGGCCGGCGTCCAGGGCCGCCCGGACCGCGGCCTCGGCCGTGCGGTCCAGGTCGGGGGCCGGTTCGGCGAAGAAGTCGAAGAAGGCGCACGCCTCGTCGGAGAAGCCGTAGTGGATGCGCAGGGCTCCGGCGATCGTCGCGCAGTAGCCGCCCCACGCCGAGAAGTTGGCGGTCAGGGCCAGGACGGCGTCGGCCGGTGCGGCGTTCAGGGCCAGCCAGGCGACGTAGGCGGGGTACGCCTGGCAGCCCGGCAAGGGGGTGTACGCGGACGCGCGGGCCTCGTCGACGCCGCACGCGGCGGCGAACGTCCCCAGCCGCTCCTGGGCCAGAGCCTCGCCCTGGGCGAGGGCGGTGAAGAAGGCGTCGGCCTCCGGCTCCGCCGTGGACCGCAGGGCCAGCTGCAGGAACGCACGGCGGTCGGCGGGGATCACCCACATCTGTTCCAGGGCGAGCACGGCCAGGACGTCCCGGTCCGCCTCTCCCGAGGCGATCAGCGGCACCAGGGGATTGGACCGCGGGTCGGGGGCGAGCTCCCCGGTGATCGTCTCCAGCAGGTCCCGAGCCGTGCGTGTCATCGCGTCCTCCGTCGCGTCGGTCACCCATGAGGGTTCCCCGACGGCCGGGAAGGGGCAACCCGGCGGGACCGGCGGGTCGCCCCTTGTCGCGCCGTTCAGCGGATCGGCATGCCCGACAGGGTGCGGGCGATGACGAGACGCTGGATCTCGCTCGTGCCCTCGAAGATCGTGTAGATCGCGCTGTCGCGGTGCATCCGCTCCACCGGGTACTCGCGGGTGTAGCCGTTGCCGCCGAGGATCTGGATCGCCTGGGCCGTGACCTTCTTCGCCGTCTCGCTGGCGAACAGCTTGGACATCGAGCCCTCGGCCGCCGTGAACGGCCTGCCGTTGATCGCCATCCAGGAGGCACGCCAGACGAGGAGGCGCGCGGCGTCGATCTGGGTGCGCATGTCGGCGAGCTGGAAGGCGACGCCCTGGTTGTCGATGATCGGGCGGCCGAACTGCTCACGCGTCTGCGCGTACTCCAGGGCCACCTCGTACGCGGCACGGGCGGTGCCGACCGCCATGGCGCCGACGGCCGGACGGGACGCCTCGAACGTGGCCATCGCGGCGTTCTTCACACGCTCGCCGCCCTGCCTGGCCTTCTCCCGGGCGCGGGCGAGGCGCTCGTCGAGCTTCTCCTTGCCGCCGAGCAGGCAGGAGCCGGGCACGCGCACGTTGTCCAGGATGACCTCGGCGGTGTGCGAGGCGCGGATGCCGTGCTTCTTGAACTTCTGGCCCTGGGACAGACCCGGGGTGCCCGGCGGGACGATGAAGGAGGCGTGGCCCTTGGAGCCGAGCTCCGGGTCGACGACCGCGACCACCACGTGGACGTTGGCGATGCCGCCGTTGGTCGCCCAGGTCTTGGTGCCGTTGATCACCCACTCGTCCTTGGCCTCGTCGTACACCGCGCGGGTGCGCATGGAGGCCACGTCGGAGCCGGCGTCGGGCTCGGAGGAGCAGAACGCGGCGACCTTGACATCGTTGGCGTCGCCGTACATCTGGGGGATCCAGGTGCCGATCTGCTCCTCGGTGCCGTTGGCGAGGACGCCGACGGCGGCGAGACCGGTGCCGACGATGGACAGGGCGATGCCCGCGTCGCCCCAGAACAGCTCCTCCATCGCCATGGGGATGCCGAGACCGGTCGGGTCGAAGTACTGCTGCGCATAGAAGTCGAGGGAGTAGATTCCGACCTTGGCGGCCTCCTGGATGACCGGCCAGGGAGTCTCCTCACGCTCGTCCCATTCGGCGGCCGCGGGGCGGATGACATCGGCGGCGAAGCCGTGCAGCCAGTCCCGCACCTCCTTCTGTTCGTCGTTGAGCTCCATGGTGAACTCGGCCATGTCCCCTCCAGCGGCGACGCACGTGCGTGTTACTTGCGGTAACCGCAGTCTGTTACCGGTGGGTAGGAAAAGTCAACTCCCGAGCACAGGTCGGTATCCCGTTCGATGGGCGGGCCGGTGGCAGTGTTAGTTTGCGCAGGCGTCACCGAACCAGCACTGGTGGGGAGAGCTCATGGACACCACACAGCGGACCGATCAGCAGCGGTCCGCCGACCGCCGCCGGCGCGAGTTGCTGGAGGCCGCCGACCGGGTGGTGCTGCGCGACGGTCCGCAGGCGTCGATGAACGCGATCGCGGCGGAGGCGGGGATCACGAAGCCGATTCTCTATCGGCACTTCGGTGACAAGGGCGGGTTGTACGCGGCGCTGGCGAAACGGCACACCGACGCCCTGCTCGACTCGCTGCGGGCCGCGCTGGACGCTCCCGCGGAGCGGCGGGAGCGGGTGGAGCACACGCTGGACACGTATCTCGCGGCGATCGAGGCGCGGCCTCAGGTGTACCGCTTCCTGATGCATCCGGCGGAGGGGTCGTCGGGGGACCAGGGGTTCGACGTGGGCAAGCACTCGGCGCCGTTGCTGCGGCGGATGGGTGAGGAGCTGGCGCAGGTCATCGAGGAGCGGGTGGATCTCGGGCCGGGAAGCCAGCAGCTGGCGCGGGTGTGGGGGCACGGGATCGTCGGCATGATGCATGCCGCCGGGGACTGGTGGCTCGGTGAGCGTCCTTGTTCTCGGGCCGAGTTGGTGCGGAGTCTGGCTGACCTGTTGTGGGGTCGTCTTGCCGCGGCGGGGGACAAGGTCGGAGGTCCGGGGTTCTGAGGATGGTGGGGCGGCTGCGGGTGCGTTGCGGCTTGTCGCGCCCACGCGGCGGAGCCGCCCATCGAGACAGCCCCGCACCCCAGGTAGGTCATCCGGGCCGGTGCCAGGAGGCGCGGCTTGCTCGGCGCATCAAGCGGCGGTGGCGCCAGCCCTTCAGGCGGTCCGCGTAGATCTTGCCCTCCAGGTGGTCGTACTCGTGTTGCAGGCATCTGGCGAACCAGCCTGTGCCGTGGATCGTCACCGGCTCGCCCGTCATCGTGACGCCCTCGATCACCGCGTGGTCGTAACGCTCCGTGCCCGCTTCCAGGCCCGGCAGGGACAGGCAGCCCTCCGGGCCCCGGATCACCACTCCGTCCGCCTCCACCAGGCGCGGGTTCACCACATGTCCGAGATGCCGGACATCCTCGTCGTCCGGGCAGTCGTAGACGAACACGCGCAGCGGTACGCCGATCTGGTTCGCCGCCAGGCCCACGCCCTGCGCCGCGTACATCGTCGCGAACAAGTCCTCCACCAGGCGGGCCAGTTCCGGGCCGAAGTCGGTGACCTCGCGGCAGGGGGCGTGCAGGACCGGGGCGCCGAGCAGGGTGAGGGGCCGCACGCGTCCGTGGACGCCGGGGATGGAGCCGTGTCGCATGGCGGCAAGAGTACGGTCCTTCCAGCAACGCCCGTCTCACGGTGGTGCCGCGGTTCTGGAGTGCGAATGGATCTCGATAGGCTGAGGTCCACACCACGTGGCCGTCAGGCACAAGGCGCGGCGCGTACGCAAGGAGGATCGAGAACTGATGGCAGGCAACTCGGACCCGCTCACGCCGCGGGCCAAGCTGGCCGTGACCGCGGGCAAGGCGGTCGCAGCGGCATCCCGCGCCGCCGGGCGCGGCAGCGGTTCGGTGATCGGCGGCCGGGTGGCGCTGAAACTCGACCCCGACCTCCTCGCGCGGCTCGCGCAGAACCTGGACTGCGTGCTGGTCTCGGCGACCAACGGCAAGACGACCACGACACGGCTGATCGCCGAGGCGCTGCGGGCCGCGGGGCCCGTGGTCTCCAACGCCCTCGGCGCCAACATGCCGGCCGGTATCACCTCGGCGCTCGCCGGTGGCTCGGACGCGAAGTTCGGCGTCATCGAGGTCGACGAGAAGTACCTCGCCGGGGTCGCCCGCGACACCGACCCGAAGTGCATCGCCCTGCTCAACCTCTCCCGCGACCAGCTGGACCGCGCCGCGGAGACCCGCATGCTCGCGGAGAACTGGCGTGAGGGGCTGGCCGGGTCCAAGGCCGTCATCGTCGCCAACGCCGACGACCCGCTGGTCGTATGGGCCGCCTCCTCGTCGCCCAACGTGATCTGGGTCGCCGCCGGGCAGATGTGGAAGGACGACGCCTGGTCCTGCCCGTCCTGCGGCGGCGTGATGCAGCGCCCCGGTGACGACTGGTTCTGCGGCGAGTGCGGCTTCCGCCGGCCCACGCCGAGCTGGGCACTGTCCGGCGACCACGTGCTCGACCCGCACGGGTCGGCCTGGCCCATCCACCTCCAGCTGCCGGGGCGCGCCAACAAGGCCAACGCCGCCAGCTCCGCCGCCGTCGCCGCCGTGTTCGGCGTGCCGCCGCAGGTCGCGCTGGAGCGCATGTACCAGGTGCAGGCCGTGGCCGGCCGCTACGACGTCGTGCAGTTCCAGGGACGGGATCTGCGGCTGCTGCTCGCCAAGAACCCCGCCGGCTGGCTGGAGACGTTCTCGCTCATCGACCCGCCGCCCACCCCGGTGATCCTCTCGGTGAACGCGCGCTCCGCCGACGGCACCGACACCTCCTGGCTGTGGGACGTCGACTACACCCGGCTCACCGGGCACCCGATCTGCGTCATCGGCGACCGGCGGCTGGACCTCGCGGTGCGGCTGGAGGTGGCCGACCAGCAGTTCCAGGTCTGCGAGAACCTCGACCAGGCGGTGGCCGCCTGCCCGCCGGGCCGCATCGAGGTCATCGCCAACTACACAGCCTTCCAGGACCTGCGCCGCCGCGTCGGCAACTGACAACTCAGGGGATTCTTGTGAGTGACAACAGCCTGCGGGTCGTCTGGATCTACCCCGACCTGCTCAGCACCTACGGCGACCAGGGCAACGTGCTCGTCGTGGAGCGCCGTGCGCGGCAGCGCGGCCTGGACGTGGCCCGGCTCGACGTGCGCAGCGACCAGCCGATCCCGACCTCCGGTGACATCTACCTGATCGGCGGCGGCGAGGACCGTCCGCAGCGGCTCGCGGCCGAGCGGCTGCGCCGGGACGGCGGACTGCACCGGGCGGTGGAGAACGGCGCGATCGTGTTCTCGGTGTGCGCCGGCTACCAGATCCTCGGTCACGAGTTCATCAACGACCTCGGCCAGCGCGAGCCCGGTCTCGGACTGCTCGACGTGGTGTCGGTGCGGGGTGAGGGTGCCCGGTGCGTGGGTGACGTGCTCGCCGACATCGACCCGCAGCTCGGGCTGCCGCCGCTGACGGGCTTCGAGAACCACCAGGGCATCACCCATCTGGGCCCGACGGCACGCCCGTTCGCACGGGTGCGTTTCGGCAACGGCAACGGCACGGGTGACGGCACGGAAGGCGCGTACAACGACACGGTGTTCGGCACCTACATGCACGGTCCGGTGCTGGCCCGCAATCCGCAGATCGCCGACCTGCTGCTGAAGCTGGCGCTCGACGTCAACGCGCTGCCGCCGACCGACGACCGGTGGTACGAGGCGCTGCGCAACGAGCGCATCGCGGCTGCGCAGCAGCCTGCGTGACGGCGTTCGTCACGGCGTTCTCGAGGCCCGTCTGACGGCTGGTCCGCACAGGTGAGCGGGGTCGTCCAGCAGGCGGACGCGAGGTGCGGCCCCGCCCCCTTCTGCCGCTAGGGTGGCGGGGATCGAGCCGGACAGCGCGGTCCGGTCCCGGCCCACATCGAGAAGGTTGTTTCGGGCTATGCGCATTGGTGTCCTCACGTCCGGCGGCGACTGCCCCGGCCTGAACGCCGTCATCCGGTCCGTCGTGCACCGTGCCGTCGCCGACCACGGCGACGAGGTCATCGGCTTCCGGGACGGCTGGAAGGGCCTCCTGGAGTGCGACTACCTCAAGCTCGACCTCGACGCGGTCAGCGGCATCCTCGCCCGCGGCGGCACGATCCTCGGCTCCTCCCGGGTGCGTCCCGAGCATCTGCGGGACGGTGTGGAGCGAGCCAAGGGACATGTCCGTGAGCTCGGCCTCGACGCGATCATCCCGATCGGCGGGGAAGGCACGCTCAAGGCGGCCCGGCTGCTGTCCGACAACGGTCTGCCGATAGTCGGCGTGCCGAAGACCATCGACAACGACATCGCGGTCACGGACGTCACCTTCGGCTTCGACACGGCCGTGGGCGTCGCCACCGAGGCCCTGGACCGGCTGAAGACCACCGCCGAGTCCCATCAGCGCGTGCTGATCGTGGAGGTCATGGGCCGCCACACCGGCTGGATCGCGCTGCACTCCGGCATGGCGGCGGGCGCCCACGCCATCGTCGTGCCCGAGCGGCCCTTCGACATCGACGAGTTGACGGCGAAGGTCGGCGAGCGGTTCTCGGCGGGCAAGCGGTTCGCGATCGTCGTCGCGGCGGAGGGGGCCAAGCCGAAGGCCGGGACGATGGACTTCGACGAGGGCGGCAAGGACATCTACGGTCACGAGCGGTTCGCGGGGATCGCGCGGCAGCTGTCCCTGGAGCTGGAGTCGCGGCTCGGGAAGGAGGCGCGGCCGGTGATCCTGGGGCATGTGCAGCGGGGTGGAACGCCGACCGCGTACGACCGGGTGCTGGCGACTCGTTTCGGGTGGCATGCGGTGGAGGCCGTGCACCGGGGTGAGTTCGGGATGATGACGGCGCTGAAGGGGACGGACATCGTGATGGTGTCGTTGGCCGAGGCCGTCGAGAGGCTGAAGACGGTGCCGGAGGGGCGGTACGCCGAGGCCGAGTGTGTGTTGTAGTCCCGGGTAGAGCTCGGGTTCTGCGGTTCGTCGCGGGCTGACGGTCGTATGTGGTTGATCGCGCAGTTCCCCGCGCCCCTGGAGGGGCGCTGCAGCTGACCCCGGTCGCAGAGGCGGCCGGGGTTCGCCGTAGTCTGTGGGGCGGACAGACTCGTACAACCCCCACGAATCAGGAGCCGGTGGATGGATCACAGCGGGCACGGCATGACCATGGATCTGCCGCCGTTCACGCTGGGGCGGGGGCTCGCCTGGTCGGCGGACCCGTTCTTTCTCGTCGCCTGTCTGCTGGCGCTGGCGCTGTACGGATGGGGTGTGGTGCGGCTGGTCCGGCGCGGTGACAAGTGGCCCGTCGGACGGACGGTCGCGTTCGTGCTCGGGGTCCTGAGTGTCGGGCTGATGATGTGCACCAAGCTGAACGACTACGGCATGGTCATGTTCAGCGTGCACATGGTGCAGCACATGATGATCAGCATGGTGTCGCCGATCCTCGTGCTGCTCGGCGCCCCCATCACTCTGGCCCTGCGGGCGCTTCCGACTGCGGGGCGGGGGCGCAAGGGGCCGCGTGAGCTGCTGCTGATGCTGCTGCACAGCCGGTACATGAAGATCGTCACCCACCCGGTGTTCACGATCCCGCTGTTCATCGCGAGCCTGTACGGGCTGTACTTCACCCCGCTGTTCGACTTCCTGATGGGGTCCAAGGTGGGGCACATCGCGATGATGGTGCACTTCCTCGCCGTCGGGCTGGTGTTCTTCTGGCCGATCATGGGCGTGGACCCGGGTCCGCACCGGCCGGGGTATCTGATGCGGATGCTGGAGCTGTTCGCGGGCATGCCGTTCCACGCGTTCTTCGGCATCGCGCTGATGATGGCGTCCACGCCGATGATCTCGACGTTCGAGAACCCGCCGGCCTCCCTCGGGATCGACGCGCTCTCCGACCAGAACGCGGCCGGTGGCATCGCCTGGGCGTTCAGCGAGGTCCCGTCCGTGCTGGTGCTGATCGCCCTGCTGTTCCAGTGGTACGCCTCGGACCAGCGGCAGGCCCGCCGCAAGGACCGCGCGGCCGACCGGGACGGGGACAAGGAGCTCGAGGCGTACAACGCCTACCTGGCCTCCCTGCACGCACGCGGAAACTGAGCGGGCGAGACCGGTGCGCCGACCGCCCGCGCGAAAACTGGGTGTCTGAACGCATGTGCGGACGGTGTCCAAGGGGCACCATGGAGGGAACCGCATGAGGAGGGTGTTGCGATGCCCGGTTCCACGAACGGTTCCACCTCGACGAAGACCATGGGAGTGCTCACCGTCGGCGGGCTCGTCGCCGTCACGGCCTACACGGTGGCGCTCGGCAGCAACGGCTGGCTGTGGTTCGGCTGGGTCGTCCTGGGCCTGATCACCCTCGGTATGGTCGCGACGCGCAGCACCTGAGCCTCATCCCCCGAGCCGCGCCGCGGAGTGCACGCCCGGCTGGTATTTCGGCAGCCGGACGGTGATCTTCATGCCCGCGCCCACGGCGGTCTCGATGACGAGGCCGTAGTCGTCGCCGTACACCTGACGGAGCCGGTCGTCGACGTTGGACAGGCCGATGCCGCCCGTGGGGCTGACCTCTCGGGCGAGGATGCGGCGCAGCAGGCCGGGGTCCATCCCGGCGCCGTCGTCCTCGATGACGACCAGGGCCTCGGCGCCCGTGTCCTGCGCCGTGATCTGGATGTGGCATGTGTCCGCCTTGCCCTCCAGGCCGTGCTTGACGGCGTTCTCCACCAGGGGCTGGAGGCACAGGAACGGCAGGGCGACCGGCAGTACTTCGGGGGCGATCTGGAGGGTGACGGAGAGGCGGTCGCCGAAGCGTGCCCGCACCAGCGCCAGGTAGTGGTCGATGGCGTGGAGCTCGTCGGCGAGGGTGGTGAAGTCGCCGTGCCGGCGGAACGAGTAGCGGGTGAAGTCGGCGAACTCCAGCAGCAGCTCGCGGGCCCGCTCGGGGTCGGTGCGGACGAAGGACGCGATCACCGCGAGCGAGTTGAAGATGAAGTGCGGGGAGATCTGGGCGCGCAGGGCCCTGATCTCGGCCTCGATGAGACGGGTGCGGGACTGGTCGAGGTCGGCGAGCTCCAGCTGGACCGAGACCCAGCGGGCGACCTCCCCGGCGGCCCGGACCAGGACCGCCGATTCGCGGGGCGCGCAGGCGACGAGGGCGCCGTGCACCCGGTCGTCGACGGTCAGCGGGGCGACGACGGCCCAGCGCACCGTGCAGTCGGGGGTGTCGCAGGTGAGCGGGAAGGCCTCGCCGCGGCCGGTGTCGAGGGGGCCGGCGAGGCGTTCCATGATCTCGCCGCGGTGATGGGAGCCGACGCCGTCCCAGACCAGGACCCGCTCGCGGTCGGTGAGGCACAGGGCGTCCGTGCCGAGCAGGGAGCGCAGCTTGCGGGCGGATTTGCGGGCGGTCTCCTCGGTGAGCCCCGCGCGCAGCGGCGGTGTGGCCAGGGAGGCGGTGTGCAGGGTCTCGAAGGTGGCGTGCTCGACGGGCGTGCCGAGTCCGGCGAGGCTGGCCGGGCGGGCGGTGCGCCGGCCCAGCCAGAAGCCGGCGGCGAGCAGGGGCAGTACGGCGACGAGGAGGCCGGCGAGGAAGCCGCTCATGCGGACACCTCCGTGCGCAGTTCCTCGGGGAGGTGGAACCGGGCGAGTACACCCGCCGTGCCGGGCGGCACGCGGCCGGGAGTGGCCAGGGAGACGAGGATCATGGTGAGGAAGCCGAGGGGCACCGACCACAGGGCGGGCCAGGCGAGCAGGGCGTGCCAGGTGCCCTCGCCCGGGTAGCCGGTCATGGTCGCTGCGACCGCGAGGAAGGCGGAACCGCCGCCCACCAGCATCCCGGCGGCCGCGCCCGGCGGGGTGAGCCTGCGCCACCAGATGCCGAGGACGAGCAGAGGGCAGAACGAGGAGGCGGACACGGCGAAGGCGAGCCCTACGGCGTCGGCCACGGGCAGGCCGCCGACCAGGATGCTCGCGGCCAGCGGGACGGCCATGGCGAGCACCGTGCCGAGCCGGAAGTGCCGCACGCCCCGGGAGGGCAGCACGTCCTGGGTGAGCACCCCGGCGACGGCCATGGTCAGCCCCGACGCCGTGGACAGGAAGGCCGCGAAGGCGCCCCCGGCGACCAGCGCGCCGAGCAGATCCCCGCCCACTCCCCCGATCATCCGGTCGGGCAGCAGCAGCACGGCCGCGTCGGCGTTGCCGGTGAGGGTCAGCTCGGGGGCGTACAGGCGGCCGAGGGCGCCGTAGACGGGCGGCAGCAGGTAGAACGCGCCGATCAGGCCGAGGACCGCGACGGTGGTGCGGCGGGCGGCGACTCCGTGCGGGCTGGTGTAGAAGCGGACGACGACGTGCGGCAGGCCCATGGTGCCGAAGAAGGTGGCGAGGATCAGGCCGTACGTGGCGTACAGCGGGCGTTCCTCGCGGGACTCGGCGCGGGACGGGGACAGGGCGTCGTCGGCGCCGCGTCCGGCGGCGGGGACCTCGGTGCCCTTCGCGAAGGTCAGGCGGGTGCCGCTGTCGATGTGGTGGGTGCCGGAGGGGAGCACGAGGTCGGTGCCGTCGTGGGCGCGGCCGTCGACGGTGCCGTCCACGGTCACGGGCAGCGGCTTGTCCAGCCGGAGGTCGAGGCTGTCCTCGACGCGGACGACCCGCTGCTCGCGGAAGGCGGCCGGCTCGTCGAAGGCGTGGCTGGGGGCGCCGTCACGCTGCCAGGCGAGGACCAGGAAGAGGGCGGGGACGAGCAGGGCGGTGAGTTTGAGCCAGTACTGGAAGGCCTGCACGAAGGTGATGCTGCGCATGCCGCCCGCGGCGACGATGACGGTCACCACGACGGCGACGATCAGCCCGCCCAGCCAGTCCGGCGCCCCGGTGAGGACGTTCAGGGTGAGCCCGGCGCCCTGCAGCTGGGGCAGCAGATACAGCCAGCCGACGCCGACCACGAAGGCGCCCGCGAGCCGCCGTACCGCGTGCGAGGCGAGCCGGGCCTCGGCGAAGTCGGGCAGCGTGTAGGCGCCGGAGCGGCGTAGCGGGGCGGCGACGAAGAGGAGCAGCACCAGGTAGCCGGCGGTGTAGCCGACCGGGTACCAGAGCATGTCCGGGCCCTGGACCAGGACGAGCCCGGCGATGCCGAGGAAGGAGGCGGCGGAGAGGTACTCGCCGCTGATGGCGGCGGCGTTGAGGCGGGGGCCGACGGTGCGGGAGGCGACGTAGAAGTCGGAGGTGGTGCGGGATATGCGCAGGCCGAAGGCGCCCACGAGGACGGTCGCCAGGACGACCAGGGCGACGGCTGGGACGGCGTAGCTGGAGTTCACGGCCCGTGCGGTCCTTGTCTCAGCGGTCCTCGACGAGCCGTACGAAGTCGCGTTCGTTGCGTTCGGCGCGGCGGACGTACCAGCGGGCGAGCAGGACCAGCGGGGCGTAGAGCCCGAAGCCGAGGACCGCCCACTCCAGGCGGCGGGCGTCGGGGGCGGCGGCGAAGACCAGGGGGAGCGGGCCGATCAGCAGGGCGAGAACGGCGAAGACGCTGAGTCCGGCGCGCAGCTGGGTGCGCATCAGGGAGCGGACGTAGGTGTGGCCGAGGGTGGTCTGCTCGTCGATCTCGGTGCGCGGCCGGTAGTAGCCGGAGGCGCGGCCGGCGCGACGGGGCGGGCCGGTGACGACCACGCGGCGTTCGGTGGGGTCCTGGGGCATGCGGTCTCCCCCTAGCTCGTGGTCCGGCGCATCAGCAGGTCCCGCAGTTCCCGGGCGTGCCGCCTGCTGACCTGCAGTTCCTCGGAGCCGATCAGGACGCTGACGGTGCCCGCGTCCAGGCGCAGCTCGCCGATGTGGCGCAGGGCCACCAGATGGCGGCGGTGGATGCGGACGAAGCCGCGGGAGCGCCAGCGCTCCTCGAGGGTGGACAGCGGGATCCGGACGAGGTGGCTGCCCTTGTCGGTGTGCAGGCGGGCGTAGTCGCCCTGGGCCTCGACATGGGTGATGTCGTCGACGGCGACGAAGCGGGTCACGCCGCCGAGCTCGACGGGTATGTGGTCCGGGTCGGGTTCGCTGACCGGGATGCGTGGGGCGGTGCCGCGCTGTGCGGCGGCCCGGCGGACGGCTTCGGCCAGCCGTTCCTTGCGCACGGGCTTGAGGACGTAGTCCACCGCCTTGAGATCGAAGGCCCGCACGGCGAAGTCCTCGTGGGCGGTGACGAACACGACGAGCGGCGGCCGGGCGAAGCCGGTGAGCAGCCGGGCGAGGTCGAGTCCGTCGAGGCCGGGCATCTGGATGTCGAGGAAGACCACGTCGATGGCCTCGGGCCCGTCGGGTCCCGACTCCAGGGCGCGGTTGATGCGGCGCAGCGCCTCGGTCGCGTCGCCGGCGCCCTCGGCACTGCCGATGCGCGGGTCCGCGTTCAGCAGGTACAGCAGTTCCTCCAGCGAGGGACGTTCGTCGTCGACGGCCAGGGCGCGCAGCATGAAGCGGAGTGTAGGGGCGAGGCCGTCGTCTGGTACATGGCCGGACGTGGGCGTTCTCGCCGGACACGGTGTCGCGGCGCGCTGGATACAGTGCCCGCATGAACAGCAGGCCCGCGTCGTTCGACGAGCTCGACCGGAAGATCGTCACCGCTCTGATGGCGAACGCCAGGACGTCCTTCGCCGAGATCGGCGGGGCGATCGGGTTGTCGTCGACGGCGGTCAAGCGCCGGGTGGACCGGCTGCGCGAGACCGGGGTGATCACGGGCTTCACGGCGACCGTGCGGCCGTCGGCGCTGGGCTGGCGCACCGAGGCGTACGTCGAGGTGTACTGCGAGGGCGCGGCGCCGCCGAGGCGGCTCGCGGAGGTGGTGCGCGCGTATCCGGAGATCGCCGCGGCGATGACGGTGACCGGCGGGGCGGACGCGCTGCTGCATGTGCGGGCGCGGGACGTGGAGCACTTCGAGGAGGTGCTGGAGCGGATCCGTGCGGAGCCGTTCATCCGGAAGACGATCAGCGTGATGGTGCTGTCCCATCTGCTGCCGGACAGTCCGGAGGCCGGCGCGAGTCAGCTCGCCCCGGACGGCGCAACGGACGTGCGCTGAGCGGTCGGGATGCGCAGTATTGCTGCGTGAAGACGCAGCTCTTGTTTCTTGTCGCCCCTCGGGGTCGCTTCCTAACGTGGAGTCATCCCTAGTCGACAGCGCGTGGAAGCGGAGGAACCCCTTCGTGCCCGAGTCCCGTGTGGCGTCCCGGCGGCGATACCTCGTCTGTGAACCCAGATTCTTCGCCGTGCGGTACGCGATCAATCCCTGGATGGATCCCGACCGTCCCGTCGACGTCTCGCTCGCCCAGCGGCAGTGGCGGACGCTCGTCGACACCTATCGCGATCACGGTCATACCGTGGAGACCGTGGAGCCGGTGCCCTCTCTGCCCGACATGGTGTTCGCCGCGAACGCGGCGGTCGTCGTGGAGGGCCGGGTGCTCGGCTCGCTGTTCCACGCGCCCGAGCGGCGCCCCGAGTCCCTGCCGTACGACACCTGGTTCAAGGCGGAGGGCTTCGACGTCCACCACCCCGAGTCGGTGTGCGAGGGCGAGGGCGATCTGGTGCCGGCCGGGCGCTGGATCCTCGCGGGCACCGGATTCCGGACCACCCGGGAGGCGCACCGCGAGGCGCAGGAGTTCTTCGGAGTGCCGGTGATCAGCCTGACGCTGGTGGAACCGTACTTCTACCACCTGGACACGGCGCTGTTCGTACTGGACGGTGAGAACGTCGCGTACTACCCGGAGGCGTTCTCGCCCGGCAGCCGCGAGGTCCTGGAGCGGCTGTACCCGGACGCGGTCATCGCCACCCGGGAGGACGCGATGGCCTTCGGTCTGAACTCCGTCTCCGACGGACGCCATGTGTTCATCTCGCCGGGGGCGACGGCCCTCGCCGCCCAGCTCGCCGACCGCGGCTACGTTCCCGTCCCCGTCGATCTGTCCGAGTTCCACAAGGCAGGCGGCGGTATCAAGTGCTGCACTCAGGAGATCCGCTCATGACCTCTGTCGCCCGTACGCGTTCGTCCGCCGAGCTGATCGGCGCGGAGGAGCCGGTCCTCGCGCACAACTACCACCCGCTGCCCGTGGTCGTGGCCCGCGCGGAGGGCACCTGGGTGGAGGACGTGGAGGGCCGCCGCTACCTCGACATGCTGGCCGGCTACTCGGCGCTGAACTTCGGCCACCGGCACCCGGCGCTGATCGAGGCGGCGCACCGCCAGCTGGACCGGCTCACGCTGACCTCGCGCGCGTTCCACAACGACCGTCTCGCCGAGTTCGCGGAGCGGCTGGCCGCGCTGATCGGTCTGGACATGGTGCTGCCGATGAACACCGGCGCGGAGGCGGTGGAGAGCGCGGTGAAGGTGGCCCGCAAGTGGGCCTACGACGTGAAGGGCGTCCCGGCCGACCGGGCGACGATCGTGGTCGCGTCGGACAATTTCCACGGCCGTACGACGACGATCGTCAGCTTCTCGACGGACGAGGTCGCGCGGACGGGTTTCGGCCCGTTCACCCCGGGCTTCCGGATCGTGCCGTACAACGACCTGGCGGCGATGCAGGCGGCGGTCGACGACACGACGGCCGCGGTGCTGATCGAGCCGATCCAGGGTGAGGCGGGTGTGATCGTTCCGGACGACGGCTATCTGGCGGGCGTGCGGGAGCTGACGCGCCGCAAGGGCTGCCTGTTCATCGCGGACGAGATCCAGTCGGGGCTGGGCCGCACCGGTCGCACGCTGGCGGTGGAGCACGAGTCGGTGGTGCCGGACGTGGTGCTGCTCGGCAAGGCGCTGGGCGGCGGGATCGTCCCGGTGTCGGCGGTCGTGGCCCGGCGGGAGGTACTTCAGGTGCTGCACCCCGGTGAGCACGGCTCCACGTTCGGCGGCAATCCGCTGGCCGCGGCGGTCGGTACGGCGGTGGTGGAGCTGCTGGAGACGGGCGAGTTCCAGCGCCGGGCGGCGGAGCTGGGCGTGGTGCTGCGCGGGGGCCTTCAGTCGCTGGCCGGCAAGGGCGTCGTGGGCTTCCGCACGCGCGGTCTGTGGGCCGGCGTCGACATCGACCCGGCCCTCGGCACGGGCCGCGACATCAGCGAACGCCTGATGCAGGAAGGCATCCTCGTCAAGGACACCCACGGCTCCACCATCCGCCTGGCCCCGCCGCTGACGATCACGGCGGACGAGTTGCAGGGCGCCCTGGGCACGCTGGAGAAGGTGCTGGCCCAGGGAGCCTGACGAGCCGGAGCCCGCGCCTGCCGCTCGCCGTGTCCCTGCGGCCGTGGGCGGCGTCCCTGCGGCCGTGTCGGCCCACGGCGCACCTCTCAGCCGGATCCCACCCGAAGCGCCCCGTTTCCGGGCAAGGGTGAAGATTGAGGCATGAGGTGGTAGACCACTCTCAGGCGACAGAGAGGTCGGCCGTGGGCGGACACAAGGAGCAGGACGTGGCCCGGCAGGGGTTCGACGTGGCCGACGCCGCTCCCCTGTTGCTCGATCCGCAGGGCGTCGTGGCGGGCTGGACCGCACGGGCCGAGCGGCTGCTCGGGTACACGGCGTCCGAGGCGGTCGGCAGGAAACTGGCCGAGCTGCTGACCGCCGAGGCCGCCGAGCGGGTGCCGGAGCTCGTCGAGCGGTGCCGGGTGGACGGCGGCTGGGCCGGGCTGCTGACGGCCCGGCACCGCGACGGGCGGCCCGTCGGTGTCATCGTGCGGGTCACGCCGACGGTGGAACCCAAGGGCCGTACGTCGCTGCTGGTCCTGCTGTCGGAGCCGGCCGGCGCCTCCGGCGGGGCCCTGAGCCGCACGGTGCTGGAGCAGATGGTCGCCGGATCGCCGATCGGGATCGCGATCGTGGACACGAACCTGAGGTTCGTGTGGTCGAACACCGCGCTGGAACAGTTCGGCGGCGGCAGCGCCGAGCAGCGCCTCGGCCTGCGGTTCGCCGACGTCCAGCCGGGACTGGACGCCGAGGCCGTCGAGGCCCGGATGCGCCACGTGCTGCGCACCGGCGAACCGGTGGTCGGCTACGAGCACGTCGGCCGCATCCGCTCGGCGCCGCTGCGCGAGACCGCTCACATGCTCTCCTTCACCCGCCTCGACGACGAGCGGGGCCGCCCGATCGGCGTGTACTACACGGTCGTCGACATCACCGACCGGCACCGCGCCCGTCAGCGCCTCGCGCTGCTCGACCGGGCCGGTGAGCACATCGGCCGGTCCCTGGACATCATGCGCACCGCGCAGGAGCTGGCCGACGTCGTCGTGCCGGGGCTCGCGGACGTCGTCACCGTGGATCTCCTGGAGACCGTGCTCGGGGGCGCCGAGCTGCCGCCCGGACCGCTCGCGGAGACCGACACCGTGGCGCTGCGCCGTGCGGGCCAGAAGGCGTCGCAGGGGGAGCTGCCGCAGACGGTGGTGGAGATCGGCGGGGTGGCCGGCTATCTGGCCGGCTCGCCGCCGGTGCGCTGTCTGACCACGGGCCGCTCCTGGCGGCAGGACGAGCTGACCCCGCTCGCCCTCGAATGGGCCGTGGGCACGGCGGGCGAGCGGGAGAACACGTTCCTGGAGCTGGGTCTGCAGAGCGTGATGATCGTGCCGATCCGCGCCCGGGGCGTCACCCTCGGCGTGACCACGTTCTTCCGGCGCCACCGCCGGCAGCCCTTCGACCAGGACGACACGCATCTCGCCGAGGAGCTGGTCTCGCGCGCCGCCCTCTGCGTGGACAACGCCCGCCGCTACACCAGGGAGCGGGACGCCGCCCTCGTCCTGCAGCGCAGCCTGCTCCCCCGCCGGCTGCCCGAGCAGGACGCCGTCGAGGTGTCCGCCTGCTACCGCCCGGCCGACGAGCTGACGGGCCTCGGCGGCGACTGGTACGACCTGATCCCGCTGTCCGGGGCGCGGGTCGCGCTGGTCGTCGGGGAGGTCCCCGGGCACGGCATCGACGCCGCCGCGGCGATGGGCCGGCTGCGGACGGCGGTGCGGACGCTGGCCGCGCTGGACCTGCCGCCGGAGGAGGTGCTGGCGCACCTGGACGACCTGGTGGGCCGCTCCGCGGGGGACGAGGGCTCCGCCGGTGGGACCGAGGGCACCTACGGGCAGTCCGTGGGGGCCGGCTGTGTGTACGTCGTCTACGACCCGGTCGACGGCCGGTGCACGATGGCCGCGGCGGGCCATCCCGCGCCCGCCATGGTGACGCCCGACGGGGCGGTCGGCTTCGTCGAACTGCCGCAGGGCCCGGCGCTCGGGGTGGGTGGCCCGCCGTTCGAGTCGGTGGAACTGACCCTGGCGGAGGGCACCACGCTGGCGCTGCACACCGACGGTCTGCTGGCCCGCGACGACGAGGCCCAGGCCGCCGCCGGCACCGAACAGGAGCGGCTGCGCGCGGCACTGGAGGAACGGTTCCCCACGCTGGAACGGCGGTGCCGGGCGGTCGTGGACGCGCTGGCCCCGGCCCGCCCGTACGACGACGTGGCGCTGCTGATGGCGCGCACGAAGCGGCTGGCCGCCGGGCAGGTCGCCGTCTGGGACCTGCCGGCGGACCCGGCGGTCGTGGCCGAGGCCCGCAGGACGGTCGTCCGGCAGCTGACGCAGTGGGGCCTTCAGGAGCTGGTCTTCACCACGGAGCTGGTGGTCAGCGAGCTGGTCACCAACGCCATCCGGTACGCCACCGGCCCGGTCCGGCTGCGGCTGATCCGCGAGCGCGCGCTGGTGTGCGAGGTCTTCGACGGCGGTGCCACCGCGCCCCATCTGCGCCATCCGCGCGCCATGGACGAAGGCGGCCGGGGCCTGCTGCTGGTGTCCCAGCTGGCCCAGCGGTGGGGCACCCGCTTCGTGGCCGACGGAAAGATCATCTGGGCCGAGCAGTCCCTGACCGGACCGGCGGAGTGACCGCGCGCAGAGCTCTCCCGGGACTGCCCGGACGCCGGCCCCGGTCCCTAGGGGGTGTCCGCAAAGTCGCGTCGTCCGCCCGAAGGGCGGGCCCTGCGGCGTCCGGTGCGTGCTCTCGGTGTGCCGGGCGGACATCCGCGTACTGGTTGTACTCGGGTGTCCGCCCGGTGCGGCGAGTGGGGGCACCTCCCACGCCCTTGAGGCAGTGGGGGAGCGTGCCGGGCGTCGCAGGGCAGGCGGGACTTTGCGGACACCCCCTAGGCGCGCGGCGCGTCGAGGCGGGTCACGTGGTCGACGTTGAGCCGGTCCTCGGCGTCGTCGCTGGGCGCGCCGGCGAACCAGGCGTCGAGGATCTCCTTCAGCAGCGGCTCGGACGTCAGCCGCAGGCTCAGCGCCAGCACGTTGGCGTCGTTCCAGCGGCGCGCTCCGTCCGCCGTGTAGGCGTCGGTGCACAGCGCGGCCCGCACGCCGGGCACCTTGTTGGCGGCGATGGAGGCGCCCGTGCCGGTCCAGCAGCACACCACCGCCTGGTCCGCCGTGCCGTTCGCGACCTCGCGGACGGCGGACTCGGTGCAGACGGCCCACTGGGTGTCGTCCCCGGGGCTCAGCGCGCCGTGCGGACGCACCTCGTGACCGCGCTCGCGCAGTTCGGCGACGAGCGCCCTGGCCACGGGTTCGTCCATGTCGGAGGAGACGGAGATCCTCATACCTCGGAGCCTACTCGGCCACCGTGCCGGCCGGGAACGCGCGCCGGGCAGCCCGCCGGACACCCCCTGTGATCCGGTCATGCGCGTCGATCGGGTTGCCCTGCGGCGGTGATCGGCAGGAGGCTGTTGCGGTGGCCCTCCCCAGCCGCACGCGTCCCCGCCGGCGCTTTCGCTGACGGGCGTTCAGGCGCCCGGCGCGGTCCCGGTCCGGTCCGGTCGGACGTGGTGCCGGGCCGCCCGGCCCGGACCTACACTGGCACCCCTACGACGTGCCGGTTGACCTGCTGGAACACGGTGGGCGAGCCCGTCCGCCCGAGTCGAGGAGCGTGCCCTTGTTCTACTACCTGCTCAAATACGTGCTGCTGGGCCCGCTGCTGAGACTGGTCTTCCGGCCGCGAATAGAGGGCCTGGAGCACGTACCGCCGAGCGGAGCCGCCATCGTCGCGGGCAACCATCTGTCCTTCTCGGACCACTTCCTGATGCCCGCGGTACTCAAACGGCGCATCACCTTCCTGGCCAAGGCCGAGTACTTCACGGGCCCCGGCATCAAGGGCAGGCTGACCGCGTTCTTCTTCCACAGCGCGGGCCAGATCCCGGTGGACCGCTCCGGCAAGGAGGCGGGTCAGGCGGCGATCCGCGAGGGTCTCGGCGTACTGAGCAAGGGCGAACTCCTCGGCATCTACCCCGAGGGCACCCGGTCGCACGACGGCCGTCTGTACAAGGGCAAGGTCGGCGTCGCCGTGATGGCCCTCAAGGCGGGCGTCCCGGTGATCCCCTGCGCGATGATCGGCACGTTCGAGGCGCAGCCGCCCGGAAAGGTCGTCCCCCGCATCCACCCCGTGCGGATCCGCTTCGGCGAGCCCCTGGACTTCTCGCGCTACGCCGGCATGGAGAACGAGAAGGCGGTGCTGCGCGCCGTCACCGACGAGATCATGTACGCGATCCTCGCCCTGTCCGGGCAGGAGTACGTCGACAAGTACGCGGCCGTCGCCAAGGCCGAGGAGGCCGGGCACCAGGGCCGGGCCGAGGAGAAGCGGCGGTTCCCCCGGCTCCCCCAGCGCTGATCACCCGGCACGGGTGAGGGGCGGCCGGTTCTCCGGCCGCCCCTCGTTCATGCCGTACGCCGGACGGTTACGGCTTCGGCGTGGCGTGGGGTGCGCACGTCACGTCGCCGCGGCCCGGGTCGCCGGTGAGGAGATAGGTGTCCACCCGGTCGTTGACGCACGGGTTGACCAGCCCGGTGACGCCGTGGGAACCGGCGTCCTTCTCGGTGACGAGGCGAGAGCCTTCGAGCCGCTTGTGCAGTTCGACGGCGCCCCCGTACGGGGTGGCCGCGTCCCGCTCGGCCTGGACGATCAGCACCGGCGGCAGGCCCTTGTCGGTCTTGACGTTCAGCGGGGTCTGCTGCTTGACCGGCCAGGTCGCGCACGGCAGGTTCATCCACGCGTTGGCCCACGTCATGAACGGGTGGTCCTTGTGCAGCCGCGTGTTGTCGCGGTCCCATGTCTTCCAGTTGGTGGGCCACTTGGCGTCGGCGCACTCCACGGCCGTGTAGACGGCGTTGCCGTTCTCGGCTGCCGCGTTGCCCGCGGTGTCGGACAGGTCGGGGGCGGCGGCGTCGACGAGCGCCTGGGTGTCGCCGGCGACGTACTTGCTGAAGACGGTCGCCACCGGGACCCACGCGGAGTCGTAGTAGGGGGCGCTCTGGAAGAAGGAGATGAGCTCGGCCGGGCCGACGACCCCGCCGATCGGGTCCTTCGCGGCGGTGGCGCGCAGCTTCAGCCACTGTGCCTGGACGGCGTCCCGGGTGGTGCCGAGGTGGAAGGTGGCGTCGTTCTTCGCCACCCAGTCCTGCCAGTCCTTCCAGCGGCCCTCGAAGGCGACGTCCTGGTCGAGGTTGGCCTGGTACCAGATCTTGTCGCGGGACGGGTTGACCACGCTGTCGACGACCATGCGGCGCACATGGCCCGGGAAGAGGGTGGCGTAGACGGCGCCGAGGTAGGTGCCGTAGGAGACGCCGAGGAAGTTGAGCTTCTTCTCGCCGAGGGCGGCACGGATGACGTCGAGGTCGCGTGCGGTGTTCGGCGTGGTCATGTGGGGCAGCATCTCGCCGCTGCGCTCGTAGCAGCCCTCGGCGTAACTGCGGGCCAGCTTGCGCTGGGCGAGCTTGTCGGCCTCGGAGCCCGGCACCGGGTCCATCTTGGGCGCCTTGACGAACTCCTGCGGGTCCACACAGGAGATGGGCGCCGACTTGCCGACGCCGCGCGGGTCGAAGCCGACGAAGTCGTAGGCCTTGGCGGTCTTCGCCCAGACCGGGTTCTTGCCGGTGACGCGGGCCGGGAAGCGCAGTCCGGAGCCGCCGGGGCCGCCCGGGTTGTACAGCAGCGCGCCCTGCCGCTCGCTCGGGGTGCCGGTGTTGCCGATCCGGTCGACGGCGAGCTTGATCTGCTTGCCGTGGGGCTTGGCGTAGTCGAGCGGCACGGAGACCCAGCCGCACTGGATGGGCTTGGCCAGGTTCCAGTCGGCGGGGCAGTCCTGCCAGTCGATGCCGGCCTTCGCGGCCCGGGCTGCGGCGATGGCGACGCCCCTGGCCTCACGGTCCTTGCCCTGGTGGGTGGTCGTGTCCGCCGTGGCGCTCGCCGTGGGCGCCGCGACGGCGCCGGATATGAGTGTCGCGGTGACGAGCACTCCGGCCGAGCCGAGCGCCACCGCCCGCCTCTTCGGTCTGCTGTCCCTCAAGTGGGGCCTCCCCGTTCATCGTTGCGATGGGTACGGGGGATCCTTGCTGTTGCCGGGTGTCCGGCGACAGGGGCGGCCGCGCTTCTTTGCCAATCCGATAACCGGATAAGGGGTTTCTGTTAAGCGGACGCCGGAGCGAGGGACGTCAGCGCCTCGTCCAGCAGGCGCCGCAGCCGCAGCGCGTCCGGGGCGACAGCGCTGATCAGGACCGCCGGCCCGGCGAGCGGCAGTACGACGGCACCCTCACCCACTACGCGTGCGTCCACCGGCAGGTCCGCGAACTCGGGTCGCGCGACGACCAGTTGCCCGACGGCCCGGTGCCCGGCGAGCACGGCGGGCCCGTCCCAGCCGCCGGGAGCCCCGGCTCCGCAGGCCAGTTCCTGATCGAGCACGGTGCGCCCCGCGATCCGCAGGGTCAGACGGCCGACAAGCCCTCCTGGTTCCTCCCCCGCGCGCCCCAGCACCTGCTCCTCCCGCAGCACGAGCCGGGCGCCGGCGGCCAGGTCGACCTGGGTGGAGACCCGCAGCTCACTGTCCCGCACGGAGATCAACTGCTCGGGCAGCCAGTGCAGTTCCGCGCCGTCGGCGACGGTGAGCCGTACGTCGTAGCGGGCCTCGCCCTTGTGCTGTCCGGGCAGGGCGAGGGTGGCGGCGGCCGAACCGACGCGCAGCCGGGCGCCTTGTTCCGCCTCCGCCCGCACGGTGAAGCGGTCACCGCCGTGCGGTCCGCTCATGGCGCCGACCAGCATGACGCGCGCCTCGGCACCGCTCCCCCGGGTCCGCCGCAGTGCGAGCGGCCCGTCGCTCTCCAGCACGGGCAGGCTCGTTCCGCCCCGGCCGTCACCGCGGGCGCGGATCCGGGCGGTGGCGCGGACACCGGAGGCGTTCACGCCGTCCACGCCGCGACGCGCTCGCGCACCCAGTCGGCGACGTCCGCGACGCCCGCCTCACCGCGCAACGACTGGAACACCACCGGCAGATGAGCCCGCTGAGCCTTCGCGTCGGCCGCCATGCGCGCGAGGTCGGAGCCGACGTAGGGGGCGAGGTCGGTCTTGTTGACGACCAGCAGATCGGCCGTGGTCACACCGGGGCCGCCCTTGCGGGGAATGTCGTCCCCGCCGGCCACGTCGATCACGAAGATCTGCGCGTCGACGAGCCCCTTGGAGAACGTCGCGGTGAGATTGTCCCCGCCGGACTCCACGAGGATCAGATCCAGCGGACCGACCTCGTCCTCGAGATCCTCCACCGCTTCGAGGTTGGCGGAGATGTCGTCACGGATGGCGGTGTGGGGGCAGGCCCCGGTCTCCACGGCGGTGATCCGCTCGGGTGGCAGCACGGCCTCCCTGAGCAGGAACTCGGCGTCCTCGCGGGTGTAGATGTCGTTGGTCACGACGGCGAGGGACAACTCCTCGCGCAGAGCCCGGCACAGGGCGGCGACGGTCGCGGTCTTCCCGGACCCCACGGGCCCACCGAGCCCGATCCGCAGAGCACGCCGACCGCCGTCGGGGCGCCGGGCGTCGGCACTGAGGGCGGTGGGGCCGGCGTGGGAGTGGTCGAGGTGCATGTACGGCTCCTAATACGACGGACCTGGTCCTTACAGCCCGTCCGGCGTCGGGGGACGAGGCCGTTCAGGCCGATTCGGGGGTCCGGGGGCGGAGCCCCCGGGGTCGGGAACGGGAAGGGGCGGCGGGGGCGAAACCCTCACGACGCGAACAACCGCACAGGCCACCCGGCATGCGACTCCGCGCCGATCTCCAGCAACGGCGCGGAACACGCGGGCAGCGCATCGACCCCCTCGTCGACCACCCCCCGAGCCGCCACGACCGCCTGATCCACCACCCGGTCCAGCTCCGGAGCGAGCCGCGCCAACACCCCCGTGGCGTCGAACGGATCGAGACTCAGCAGCCGCACCGTCGCCGTGGCCGCCCCGCTCACACTCTCGTACGCGGCGCAGTACGCCGCGTCACCCGCCCCCAGCCCCGCCGCCCGCGCGACGACCCCGAGCACCACGGGCTGATGGGCTCCTTTGGGGAACTCCCCCGCCAGCGCGTCGAGTTCACCGCACGGCCACGTCGCCCGGGCCGCCCGCATCAACTGCCGCCCCAGCTTCCGCGCGGCACTCCGCAGCGCCGGCGAGGGAGTCCGCGCGTCGGCGGCGGCATCGAGCTCCACCGGATCCACCCCGAGCGCGGCAGCCGCGGCCAGGGCGGCCGAGACCAGCCCGGCCGTGTGCAGGCGCCCCCGGCAGAAGTCCTCCAGACTCGCCGCCCCGGTGACCCGCCCGGCCTCGACCGCGGCCTCGGCCCCACCGGAGTGGGCATGCCCGCCCGCCGGAAAGCGCCCGTCGGCCAGGACGAGCAACGCGGCCCTCGACATCCCGCTCCTCCCCTCCGGATCCCTCAGAACAGGAAGTACCGCTGAGCCATCGGCAGTTCCGCCGCCGGCGTCGCCTCGACCAGCTCCCCGTCGATGTGCACCGCGAAGCTGTCGGGGTCGATCCGCACGTCCGGCCGGGCGTCGTTCTCCCGCATGTCGGCCTTGGTGACGCGGCGGGTCGACTCGATGGCGACGAACTCCTTGCCGAGCCCGAGCCGCTCCGGCAGCCCGTCCTCGATCGCCGCCGGCGCGACGAAGTTGACCGAGTTCGCGGCCGGTGCCCGCCCGATCGCCCCGTACATCGGACGCGGGAGGATCGGCTGCGGGGTGGGGATGGAGGCGTTGGCGTCGCCCATCTGCGCGTAGGCGATCTGCCCGCCCTTGATGACCAGGTGCGGCTTCACGCCGAAGAACGCCGGTTCCCACAGCACCAGATCGGCGAGCTTCCCGCTCTCCACGGAGCCGATCTCGCCGGCGAGTCCCTGCGCGAGCGCGGGGTTGATGGTGTATTTGGCGACATAGCGACGCACCCGGCGGTTGTCCGCGCGTCCGTCGCCGGGCAGCGCGCCCCGTCGGCGCTTCATCACATGGGCGGTCTGCCAGGTCCGCAGGATCACCTCGCCGACCCGCCCCATGGCCTGGGAGTCGGAGGAGATGATGGAGATCGCGCCCAGGTCGTGCAGGATGTCCTCCGCCCCGATGGTGGACGGCCGGATCCGGGACTCGGCGAAGGCGAGGTCCTCGGGCACCGCCGCGTTCAGGTGGTGGCACACCATCAGCATGTCGAGGTGTTCCTCGGCGGTGTTGACGGTGAACGGCCGCGTCGGGTTGGTCGAGCTGGGCAGCACGTGCGGCTCGGCCACCACGGTCATGATGTCGGGTGCGTGCCCGCCGCCCGCGCCCTCGGTGTGGTACGCGTGGATGCCGCGTCCGGCGATCGCAGCGAGGGTGTCGCCCACGAATCCGGCCTCGTTGAGGGTGTCGGTGTGGATGGCGACCTGAATGCCGGTCCGGTCGGCGACGGTCAGGGCCGCGTCGATGACGGCCGGGGTGGAGCCCCAGTCCTCGTGCAGCTTCAGGCCGACGGCGCCGCCCCGGATCTGGGACATCATCGCCTCGTGCGAGACGGTGTTGCCCTTGCCGAGCAGACCGATGTTGAGCGGGTACGCCTCCATCGCCCGGAGCATCCGCGCGAGATGCCAGGGCCCCGGGGTGACGGTGGTCGCCTTGGAGCCCTCGGCGGGTCCGGTGCCGCCGCCGACGAGGGTGGTGACGCCGGAGGCGAGCGCCTCGTCGGCGATCTGCGGGCAGATGAAGTGCACGTGCGCGTCGATGGCGCCCGCGGTGAGGATCCGCCCGTTCCCGGCGATGATCTCGGTCTCGGGGCCGAGGACGAGGTCGGGGTGGACGCCGTCCATGGTGTCGGGGTTGCCCGCCTTGCCGATGCCGGTGATCCGGCCGTCGCGCAGGCCGACGTCGGCCTTGACGATGCCCCAGTGGTCGACGATCACCACACCGGTGATCACGGTGTCGGGGGTGCCGTCTGCGCGCGTAGCGCGTGACTGGCCCATGGACTCGCGGATGACCTTGCCGCCGCCGAAGACGGCCTCGTCCCCGGCGCGGCCCGGCCCGCCGGAGAGGTCCTCCTCGATCTCGATCAGCAGATCGGTGTCGGCGAGCCGGACGCGGTCGCCGGTCGTCGGGCCGAACAGGTCGGCGTAGGCGGCGCGGGAGATCTCACGCATCGAGGGCACCCCCGGTCTCCCCGCGCAGCCCCGGCACGATGCGGGCTCCGGTGAGCGGAACGAGCGCCACCTCGACGGGGATGCCGGGTTCGAAGCGCACGGCCGTCCCGGCGGCGACGTCGAGCCGCTTGCCGCGGGCCGCCGCACGGTCGAAGTCGAGGCCGGGGTTGGCCTCGGCGAAGTGGTAGTGGGAGCCGACCTGGACGGGCCGGTCGGCGGTGTTGAGGACGGTCAGGCGGGTGACCTCGCGGCCCTCGTTGTATGCGATCGGATCGTCGGCGAAGAGGATCTCTCCGGGAATCACGGCGGCTCCTCCCCCGTCAGACGATCGGGTCGTGGACGGTGACGAGCTTGGTGCCGTCCGGGAAGGTGGCCTCGACCTGGACGTCGTGGATCATCTCCGGCACGCCCGCCATGACGTCGTCCCGGGTGAGCAGCGTGCGCCCGGAGGCCATGAGTTCGGCGACGGTCCTGCCGTCCCGGGCGCCCTCGAGGATGTGCGACGTGATCAGGGCGACCGCCTCGGGGTGGTTCAGCTTCAGCCCGCGCGCCCGGCGCTTGTCCGCCACGTCGGCCGCCACATGGATCAGCAGCCTCTCCTGCTCGTGCGGGGTCAGTTGCACGGCGTCCCACCTCACAGTCTCGCTCCGGACCGTGCGGGGTCCGGGTGCCGCAGCCACGGGCAACGTCCCTGGTGGCATGGAGCGGCAGGCTAGTGGGGCGGCGTTTCCGGCACGTTAACCGTGCCGTGACGGACGCTCAGGCGTCCGGTGCGGTCCGGCCCAGCGCCATCAGCGCCCGCAGGCCGTCGCCCAGCGTCTGCTCGGAGACGCCGCCGAACAGCGCCATCTGGGCGGCGAAGCCCTGCGCGAGCGCGATCATCGTGCGCGCCATGGCGTCGGCGTCGGCGTCGGCGGGCATCAGGCCGGCGTCCTTGTACTTCTCGACCACCTTCGCCCAGGCCGCCCGGACCTTCCGGTACCCCTCCTCCAGTACGGCCGCCAGTTCCGGGCTGCGCGTGGTCTCCGTCCACACCTGGATCATCAGCCGGGGGAACATCCACTCCCCTCCGTCCAGGGTCGCCGGGCGCAACTCCCGCATCCGGCCCAGGGTGCGCGGGATCAGCACGTCCGGGGTGGGCGGCGGGCTCTCCTGGGCGGCCTGCTCGAAGGTGCCGCGCACCGTGTCGAGCACATCGGTGACGATCGCGGTGATCAGCTCGTCCTTGCCGCTGAAGTACCGGTAGACCGCGCCCGCGGAGAGGTCGGCCTCCTTGAGCACGTCCTGCATGGAGGTGGCGTGGAAGCCGTTGCGGGCGAAACAGAGGGCGGCGCCGTCGAGGATCTGGCGGCGGCGGGCGTCGAGGTGCTCCTGGGATACGCGGGCCATGCCGCCAACCTAAAACGAACGTTCCTTCTTGACAAGCGCGCCCGGCAGCGGGACGGTGACAGCACAACAAAAACGAACGATCCTTCTTTTTGATCTCGGGACACCCCCAAGGAGCATCATGTCCACCACGTCCGCCACTTCGAGGCGCCGCACGGCCGCCGTCCTGGTGCTCATCCCCGCCCTGGTGGCCCTGGCGCTCTGGGCCTTCGCCTGGCCCGCCGCCCGCACCGCGCCCCGCGATCTGCCGCTCGGCGTGGCCGGTCCGGCGGCCGCCACCGCCCCCGTGGAGCAGCGGCTCGCACAGCGCCGGGGCGCCTTCGACCTCCACCGCTACGCCGACGAGACGGCCGCCCGGAAGGCCATCGAGGACCGGGAGGTGTACGGCGCGATCGTCGTCACCCCGCAGGGCCCGAAGCTGCTCACCGCCACGGCCGCCGGCCCGGCGGTGGCCCAGACGCTCCAGCAGGCCGTGGCCCACCAGGCCTCCGCCTCGGGCACGCCGGTCACGACCGTCGACGTCGTGCCCGCCGCCGCACAGGATCCCCGCGGTGCGGCCCTGACCGCGAGCGTCCTGCCGCTCGCCCTGGCCGGGATCGGCACCGGCGCGGCGGTGACCCTGCTCGGCCTGCGCGGGGTGCGCGCCGGGACCGCGCTGGCCGCCTGCGCCGCCCTGGTCGGTGTGGTGGCCACCGCGCTGGCGCAGAGCTGGCTGGAGGCCGTCCCGGGGAACTGGTGGGCGGTGGCCGGCACGTTCACGATGGCGACCCTGGCCATGGGCGCGGCGGTCGCCGGGCTCGCCGCGTTGCTGGGACGGGCCGGGATCGCGCTCGGCGGCCTGCTGATCATGCTGCTCGGCAATCCGTTCTCCGGGGCCGCCTCGGCGCCGGAGATGCTGCCCGAGCCGGCCGGGGCGATCGGCCAGTGGCTGCCCCCGGGCGCGGGTGTGACGCTGCTGCGCTCGGTGTCCTTCTTCGACGGCGCGGCCGCGGCGGGCCCCGCCCTCACTCTCACCTGGTGGGCGGTCCTGGGGCTGGGCGCCGTACTCCTCGGCGGAGCGCTGGAGCGGCGCACGAGGAGCGAGCAGCCCACGGCCGAGCGGGACCTGGCGCCCACCGGCTGACCGTCCGTGCGAAACACCGAGCGCCCCCGCCGCGGCGGGGGCGCTCGGTCATGTCGTTCTGCCGGCGCTGCTCGCTCTGCTCGTCCTGCGCGCTGTGCGTGCCTGCCGGGGCCTACGAGGTCGCAGGCCCCCGGTGCTCGGCGGCGATGCCGAACCGCTGCCGTTCGCCCGTGGCGGACGCCGGAGCGATGTCACGGACGGCCGAGACAGCGCTGATCACCTGCTCCTCGGCGGGTGCCGTCGCCTCCGGGAGCTCGTCGAGTCGTCGCAGGTCATCGGCGGAGACGAGGGCGACGAGGGGCTTGCCGTGCCGGGTGACCACGACGCGCTCCCCGCCGTAGACCACGCGGTTGATCAGGTCGGCGAGCTCAGCCCTGGCTTGAGTCACCGGAATCTCGTAGGCCATGCCCCCATCATAACGTGACGTACATCCTGTACATTTTTTACAGAGGCCGCAGCGCCGCGCCCGATCACGAGGAGGGGTACCCATGACCCGGCCGTACGCCCGTCACGTCCTGCCCGAGTTCACCGAACGCACAGCCACCGGGCACCGGACGAGCGATCCGTACTCGAAGCTGATGGAGGAGCGGATCGTCTTCCTCGGGACACCGCTCGACGAGACCTCCGCGAACGACGTGATGGCCCAGTTCATGTACCTGGAGCACCTGGCCCCGGAGCGGGACATCTCGCTGTACATCAACTCCCCCGGCGGCTCGTTCCACGCCATGTCGGCGATCTACGACACGCTGCGGTACGTCACCTGTGAGGTGGAGACGATCTGTCTCGGCCAGGCGGAGGGAGCCGCCGCGCTGCTGCTGGCGGCCGGCACGCCGGGCAAGCGGTTCGTGCTGCCCGGGGCGCGTCTGGTGCTGCGTCAGCCGGCGCTTCCGGAGCCGGTGGAGGGGCAGGCGAGCGATCTGGCCATCCAGGCCGAGGAACTGACGCGGATTCGGGCCCGGATGGAGGAGATCCTGGTCCGGCACACGGGACGCGGCGCGGAGCAGGTCCGCTCCGACACCGAGCGGGACACCGTGCTGGACGCGCAGGCGGCGGTGGACTACGGCCTCGCGGACCGGATCGTGCCCAGCCGCAAGGGCGCACGCCCGGTCCCCGGCACGAAGTGAGCCGCCGATGCTGCCACCCGAACTCCCCCCGCTGCCCGCGCTGACGCGTGCCGAGGCCGAGTTGATCGACCGTTACCTCGAAGTCGTCGACCTGATCGGCCGGATCAATCCGGCCCACGACGGCGACACCTACCGCGGTCTGCGCGCCGCGCAGGCGTTGGTCGGCAAGGCGGTCGCGCTGCGCGACGCGCTGGCGCTGATGCACCGGCGCGGCGAGACCGAACTGCACGCCGCCACACTGGCCCGTGCGCTGCGGGTGCTGGACGGCGAACGCCGCACGGCCCGGGTCATGTTGCCCCCGATCTCCGCGGGTTGAGGCCCCCGACGAAACTGCGCGACCGACCGGAGTTGAAACGGACCAAACGGCGTACCCCCATCCGGCGTAGAAAAACCGACTTTTTTCGGGGTGCCGAGGTTGCGCATCGCACGCAAGCGGAGGCCGGAATGGAGTATTCCGCCGCTGGTCGGGGGCCCGCCGACACCCCGGCCAGCGGCTCGAACACAGGCGTGTCCACCCGAACGGGTGAGTGGTGAGTAACAACACAAATCCCCGGTTCCGTTGGGAAATCGGGCGGGCCATGAGCCAAGATCCGTGACTGACGACAAGACCCCGCCGCCGCGGCGGGGCGATCCGGGCGGACGCCGAGTCCTGCCGCCGCCCGGATGACCGGTCGACAGGAAGTGGATCGGCAGGAGTGGAGGACCCAAGCACGACGGGTCGCCGGAACCTCGACGTTCCGAGCAGCCCTTGGGGTGAAGCCGCACCCGTGCGGCCGGGCCACTTCGCCAGCCCGAATCCGACAGGTCATCCTTCACAGGCGGCTGACGAAGGGTTGCGCATGACTGCGCTCAATCGTGTCCCGTCTCTGATGGCCCGCGCCGGTACGGCCTCGGCCCTCACCCTCGCCGCCGTGGGCGGCTCGATCGTGATCCCCGGCGCCGCATCGGAGGCGTCCGCCGCGAGCCTCGGCACCAAGGCCTTGAAGATCGCGGCGTCAAAGAAGGGGTCACCTTACCAATGGGGTGCCACCGGACCTTATCGATTCGACTGCTCCGGACTCACCCTGTATTCCTTCAAGAAGGCCGGCAAGAAGCTGCCGCGCACCGCTGCCCAGCAGTACAACCGGACACGCCACATCTCCGCCTCCAACCGCAGGGCAGGGGACCTGGTGTTCTTCCACTCGGGCCGGAGCATCTACCACGTCGGCATCTACGCGGGTAAGGGCAAGATCTGGCACGCCCCCAAGACCGGGGACGTCGTACGCCTGCAGAAGATCTGGACCCGCAGCGTCTGGTACGGCCGGGTCAAGTGACCCGAAGGGGGCGGCGACGCGTCGGACGCGTCGCCGCCCCGTCCTGCCGCTTCTCCTCATGACCTTCAGGGCTCCGGCTGTCCCGCCGCCGTGACCGGTTCGACCGGGGCGGTCCATGGGAGTTCCACGGAGATGGTCTTGCCGCCCTCCCTCGTGCGGCGGACTCTCAGTCTGCCGCCGCATTCCGCGGTCAGCCAGCGGATGATGACCAGGCCGCGGCCGTTGTCCTGCTGAACCGCGGCCGGCAGCCGCTTGGGGAACCGCGGGTGGCTGTCCGTCACACCGATCCGCAGTCGTTCGTCCCGGTCGAGGACGAGGTCCACCGTGAAGGTCGGCGACTGACCGAACGTGTGCTGCACGGCGTTGGTGGCCAGTTCGGAGACGATCAGCCGGACGGTGTCCGACACTTCCGTGTCCTCGGGCATGCCCCACTCCGCCAGCGTGCCCACCACATGGGCCCGGGCCGCGGAGACCGAGGCGGGATCGCTCGGCAGAGTGACGGATGCTTCCAGGTGGTCTGCCATGGCGACGTCGTCCCTTTCCACGGGACCGCAGTCCGACACGGAGCGGATGGTTCGAGTACGGTCCCGCACTGGTGCTTCGTCGCCAGAGTGCCATCACCGCACGGCGCAGGGCAGCGATCCACCAAGATATGCATATATCTGTCGCTCAAAGCGGTGAACTCTACGACGCGAGACCGTATTTGGGCGGCTCGGAAGGAGTAAGGAGAAGCCCATGCAGCACGGTCCCGCGGTGCGCCGCCGCAAACTGGGCGCCGAACTGCGCGCGCTGCGCACCTCGGCGGGGCTCACCAGCGGCGAGGCGGCCCGGCTGGTGGGCTGGCACCAGTCCAAGGTGAGCCGCATCGAGACCGGCACGAGCGGGGTGAAACCGGCCGACGTACGGTTACTGCTCGACACCTACGGCGTGTCCGATCCGCAGTTGCGCCAGCTGCTGCTGGTGCTGGCCGGCTCCGACGACGGCGGTGGCCGGCACCACTGGTGGCACGCGTACCGCGGTGTACTGCCGCCGACGTACCGGGACTTCATCAGCCTGGAGTCCCAGGCGAGTGCCATGCGCACGCTGGAGACCACGGTGGTCCCCGGACTGCTGCAGACGCCCGAGTACGCGCGGGCGGTCACCGCGGCGGCTCTGGAAGGGGCTTCGGAGGAACGGCTGGACGCCCTGGTGGAGGTGCGGCTGGCCCGGCAGGACGTGCTGCGCGCCGATCCTCCGCTGGAGCTGAGCGCCGTCCTGGACGAGGCGGTGCTGCGCCGGGAGGTGGGCGGTCCCGGAGTGATGGCCCGTCAGCTGGAGCGGCTGATGGAGGCGGCGCGGCTTCCCCATGTCCGGTTGCAGGTGCTGCCGTTCTCGGCCGGGGCGCACATCGGCGTCACCGGCCCTTTCGTCATCTTCTCCTTTTCGCGCACTTCTGATCTGGACGTGGTTGTTCTCGACCACTTGACGAGTAGCCTCTATCTCGAGCGGAAAGAAGACCTCAGGGCGTACACGGAGGCCTTCAACGCCCTTTCGATCCACGCCCTTTCGCCCGAGGACTCGTTGGATTTCATCGCCGGGACAGCTGCCGGCGTGTAAGGAGGCATGATGCCTGCACCGCCTCGGACCCTTTCCTCCAGCACCCGACTGCACGGAGTGCGGTGGCTGCGCAGCAGCTACAGCACGGGCGCGAACAACTGCGTCGAGACGGCCCGGCCGGTCACCGGCCCCATGGCCGGACTGCTCGCCGTGCGCGACTCCAAGGACCCGGCCGGCCCGGCGCTGCTCTTCTCCTCCCGGAGCTGGGCACGATTCGTCGCGGCGGTCCGCTGATCCGGAACCGGTGACCGGAGCCCACCGGTCGATCCGTCATCGAGCGACGCACGGCCGTGCCACGCCGACTCACGGTCGCGTCTCGCCGATCACCTGTACAGCGCGTTCGATCTCCGCCCCGGAGAGGTCGGCGCGGGCGGTCAGTCTGAGCCGTGAGATGCCGTCGGGCACGGAAGGAGGACGGAAACAGCCCACGGACAGACCGGCCGCCCGGCAGTCGGCCGCCCACTGTACGGCCTGCTCCGGGGACGGGGCGCGCACCGAGACGACCGCGGCGTCCGGGCGTACCGCCTCCAGACCCGCGGCCGTCAGCCGGGTGTGCATCTCCCGTGCCACCGCTCCCGCCCGCGCCGCCCGTTCGGGTTCGCGGCGCAGCAGGGTCAGCGCCGCCAGGGCCGCGCCCGCCGCCGCGGGGGCCAGTCCCGTGTCGAAGATGAACGTCCGTGCCGCGTTGACCAGATGCTCGATCACCCGGGCCGGGCCGAGCACGGCTCCGCCCTGGCTGCCCAGCGACTTGGACAGCGTCACGGTCACCACCACGTCGTCCGCGCCCGCGAGCCCCGCCGCGTACGGGGCGCCGCGCCCGCCGTCTCCGAGCACGCCCAGACCGTGGGCGTCGTCGACCACCAGTCCCGCGCCGTACTCACGGCACACCGCCGCCAGACCGGCGAGCGGAGCCGCGTCGCCGTCCACCGAGAAGACCGTGTCCGACACCGCGATCGCCGGACCGTCGTGCCCGGACAGGGCCTTGCGCACGGCCTCCGGGTCGGCGTGCGCCGCGACCTGCGTGGTGCCCCGGGCCAGCCGGCAGCCGTCGATCAGCGAGGCGTGGTTGCCCGCGTCGGAGACGATCAGGGAGCCGTGCGGGGCCAGCGCGGTGACCGCGGCGAGATTGGCGGCGTAACCGGAGGAGAAGACCAGGGCCGCCTCGAAGCCGCAGAAGCCGGCCAGCTCGCGTTCCAGCTCCGCGTGGAGCTCGGTGGTGCCGGTGACGAGCCGGGAGCCGGTCGCGCCCCCGCCCCAGGTCCGCGCGGCACGCGCCGCGCCCTCGACGACCTCGGGGTGGCGGGCCAGACCCAGGTAGTCGTTGCTCGCCAGATCGAGGAGCGGCGCGCCGGCGGCGCGTGGACGCAGCGTCCGCACGAGTCCGGCGCGGCGGCGCGCCTGCGCCTGCTCGTCGATCCAGCCGAACGCCATGGGTCCTCCGGGGGCTTTTGTAGGCAGTGCACAGACACTAGCGGGCCGCCGGACGGGGCACGGTGTGGCAATACCCACACCGCCGAGCGGCTCTGTTGTACGAACTCTCCTTGGCCCCGGGGGGCCGAGTAGGACAGGATCGGCTCTCATGGACCTGCTGAACACGCTGGTGGACAAGGGGCTTCGGCGCGAGACGCCGACCCGCGAGGAAGCGCTGGCCGTCCTGAGGACGTCCGACGACGAGCTGCTCGATGTGGTGGCCGCGGCCGGGAAGGTGCGCAGGCACTGGTTCGGCCGGCGGGTGAAACTGAACTATCTCGTCAACCTCAAGTCCGGCCTGTGTCCCGAGGACTGCTCCTACTGTTCCCAGCGGCTCGGCTCGAAGGCCGGCATCCTGAAGTACACCTGGCTCAAGCCGGACGAGGCGTCGAAGGCGGCGGCCGCCGGTCTCGCGGGCGGTGCCAAGCGGGTGTGCCTGGTGGCGTCCGGGCGCGGTCCCACCGACCGTGACGTGGACCGGGTGTCCGACACGATCAAGGCGATCAAGGAGCAGAACGAGGGCGTCGAGGTGTGCGCCTGCCTCGGGCTGCTCTCCGACGGCCAGGCGGAGCGGCTGCGCGAGGCCGGCGCGGACGCCTACAACCACAACCTCAACACCTCCGAGGCGACGTACGCGGACATCACCACCACGCACACCTACGCCGACCGCGTGGAGACCGTGCAGAAGGCCCACGCGGCGGGGCTGTCCGCCTGCTCCGGGCTGATCGCCGGTATGGGTGAGAGCGACGAGGACCTGATCGACGTGGTCTTCTCGCTGCGCGAGCTGGACCCGGACTCGGTGCCGGTCAACTTCCTGATCCCGTTCGAGGGGACGCCGCTCGCCAAGGAGTGGAACCTGACGCCTCAGCGGTGTCTGCGGATCCTCGCGATGGTGCGGTTCGTGTGCCCGGATGTCGAAGTGCGGATCGCGGGCGGCCGTGAGGTGCATCTGCGGACGATGCAGCCGCTGGCGCTGCACCTCGCCAACTCGATCTTCCTCGGGGACTACCTGACGAGTGAGGGGCAGGCGGGCAAGGCCGACCTGGAGATGATCGCGGACGCGGGCTTCGAGGTGGAGGGCGCCGATCAGGTGACGCTGCCGGAGCATCGTGCCGCGGGTGCGGGCGGGTGCGGGTCGCACGCCGACGCCGGCGGGTGCGGGTCGCAGGAGGGCGAAAAGGCGTCCGCGGGCGGGGCGCACGCCGCGTCCGGGTGCGGGGCGCACGCCGGTTCCGGGTGCGGGTCGCACGAGGCGGCCGGGTGCGGGTCGCACGAGGGGGCCGGGTGCGGGTCGCACGAGGGGGGCGGTGTGTGCGGGACCTCCGCCGCGGTGCCGGCCGCCGAGCCGCGGACCGATCTCGTGGCCGTACGGCGCCGGGGTGCCGGGACGGATCTCGCGCCCAATGCCTGAGCTGTCCCTCACCGAGGTACTGGAGCTCGACCGGCGCCATGTGTGGCATCCGTACGGGCCGATGCCGGGGCGTCATACCCCGCTGGTCGTGGAGTCGGCGAGCGGGGTGCGGTTGAAACTCGCCGACGGCTCGGGTGAGCTGGTCGACGGGATGTCGTCCTGGTGGTCGGCGATCCACGGCTACAACCACCCGGTGCTGAACGAGGCGGCGCGCGAGCAACTGGCGCGGATGAGCCATGTGATGTTCGGCGGGCTCACGCACGAGCCCGCCGTGCGGCTGGCGAAGCTCCTTGTCGACATGTCGCCGGAGGGACTTGAGCATGTGTTCCTCGCCGACTCCGGATCGGTGTCGGTCGAGGTCGCGGTCAAGATGTGCCTGCAGCACTGGCGTTCGCTGGGGCGGCCGGAGAAGCGGCGCCTGCTGACGTGGCGGGGCGGCTACCACGGTGACACGTGGCAGCCGATGTCGGTGTGCGACCCCGAGGGCGGGATGCACGAGCTGTGGACCGGGGTGCTGCCCCGCCAGGTGTTCGCCGACGCCCCGCCCGCCGGGTACGAGGAGTCCTACGCCGGGCATCTGCGGGAGCTGATCGAGCGGCACGCCGGTGAACTGGCCGCGGTGATCGTGGAGCCGGTGGTGCAGGGCGCGGGCGGCATGCGGTTCCACTCCCCCGCGTATCTGAGGGTGCTGCGTGAGGCGTGCGACGCGCACGACGTGCTGCTGGTGTTCGACGAGATCGCCACCGGGTTCGGGCGGACGGGTGCCTTGTTCGCGGCGGAGCACGCCCTGGTGACGCCGGATGTGATGTGCGTCGGCAAGGCGCTGACCGGTGGCTATATGACGATGGCGGCGACGCTGTGCACCTCGCGGGTGGCTGACGGGATCTCGCGCGGTGAGGTGCCGGTCCTGGCGCACGGGCCGACGTTCATGGGGAATCCGCTGGCGGCGGCGGTGGCGTGCGCCTCGATCGAGCTGCTGCTGGGGCAGGACTGGATCGCTGAGGTCAAGCGGATCGAGACGGGCCTGCGGGACGGGCTGGCTGAGGCGGCCGGCTTCCCGGGCGTGCGGGATGTGCGGGTGCTCGGTGCCATCGGGGTCGTGCAGCTCGATCACGCCGTGGACATGGAGGCGGCGACGCGGGCCGCTGTGCGTGAGGGTGTGTGGTTGCGGCCGTTCCGCGATCTGATCTACACCATGCCGCCGTACGTGACGGGTGACGCGGATGTCGCCCGGATCGCGCGTGCGGTGTGTGCGGCGGCGAAGGAGGGATGACATGCCGGTACTGGTGATCACGGGGACGGGCACCGAGGTCGGCAAGACGGTGGTGACGGCGGCGGTCGCCGCCACGGCGTCGGTGGCCGGACGGTCCGTGGCTGTGCTGAAGGCGGCGCAGACGGGCGTGGCGCCGGGCGAGCGGGGGGACGCGGAGGAGGTCGCGCGGCTGGCCGGAGGTGATGTCACGGCGAGCGAACTGGCGCGGTATCCGGAGCCGTTGGCGCCGGCGACGGCGGCGCGGCGGGCGGGGCGGGTGCCGGTGCATCCGGAGGAGATCGCGGAGCGGGCGGCCAAGCTGGCGACGGAGCACGACCTGGTGCTGGTCGAGGGTGCGGGTGGGCTGCTCGTGCGGTTCGACGCGGCCGGGGGGACGTTGGCGGATGCGGCGGGGCTGTTGGGGGCGCCGGTGGTCGTGGTGGCGTCGGCGGGGCTGGGGACGTTGAACGTGAGCGAGCTGACGGTGCGTGAACTGGGGAGGCGGGGGCTGGAGGTCGCGGGGGTGGTGATCGGCAGCTGGCCGGCGGAGCCGGATCTGGCCTCGCGGTGCAATCTGCTGGACCTGCCGGACGTGACGGGTGTGCCGTTGGTGGGTGCGGTGCCGGAGGGGGCGGGGGGGCTGGCCCCGGAGGCGTTCCGTGCGGCGGCACCGCAGTGGCTGGCGCCGCGGCTGGAGGGTACGTGGGACGCGGAGGTGTTCCGGGTGCGTGCGGCTCCGGTGGGGGTACGCGCCTGATACCTGCGGCGCCTGTGCGGGTCCGGTGGGGCGCGCGTTGCCATGCCTGCGGCGCCTGTGCGGGTCCGGTGGGGGCGCGCGTTGCCATGCCTGCGGCGCCTGTGCGGGTCCGGTGGGGGTGCGCGTAGCGCCTACGGGTGGTGGGTGAGTCGGGGCCGGGGCGGTGGTGTCCGTCCTCGGTCTGGCGCGGAATCGGTCACTCAAAGGGTGCGGGGCGCGGACGCGCCAGCCGCTGCGGGCGGACACCACCGCCCCGTCCCCTCCCCGCCGCGGGCGGCTGCGGCACGCCTACGGTGCGTGCAGCTTGCCCGCCGCGCGCGGCTGTACGTGCGTGGCTGCGGGCAGTCGTGGCGCTGGGGGGGTCCCCCCGCTCGAGCGAAGCCGAGAGTGGGGGAGGGTGGGCGCGGCGGCACCCCGCAAGCGCGGGCGAGCGAAACCCAGCCCCGGCCGGCGACGGCGCGAGGGCGGAACCTTCGCTCAAGGATCCGTACCGGACACGCATCGGGCGGCCCCTGCGGGGGAGAATCGCGGTATGGCCCGTCCCGGGGAGGTTGCGATGTCGTTGCGGTCCGGCGGATCCACCAAGGTGGCGCGGGATGCCGTGCACCATCCCCTGTTCGCCCGCTACTACGCCCGGGTCAGCGTCTCCGCCGAGACCCGGATGGGCATGGCCGAGGTCCGTCGACGGCTGCTCGACGGGCTGTCCGGGCGGGTCATCGAGATCGGCGCGGGCAACGGCCTGAACTTCGCGCACTACCCCGGCACCGTCTCCGAGGTCGTGGCCATCGAACCGGAGCGGCAGCTGCGCAAGCTGGCCGTCGACGCCGCGCTGCGCGCCCAGGTGCCGGTGGACGTCGCGCCCGGCGCGGCGGAGGCGCTGCCGGTCAAGAGCGAGGCGTTCGACGCGGCGGTGGTCTCGCTGGTGCTGTGCAGTGTGCGCGACGTTCCGCGGGCGCTTGCGGAAGTGCGGCGGGTGCTGCGGCCGGGCGGCGAGGTGCGGTTCTTCGAGCACGGCCGGGGCGGTGGCCGGGCCATGCGGTTCACCCAGCGCGCGATGGACGCCACGGTGTGGCCGCTGCTGGCCGGCGGCTGCCACCTGGCGCGGGATCCGATCGGCTCCTTGCGGGCGGCCGGGTTCGAACTGGGGCCCTACCGGCGGATGATGATGCCCGAGAACGGGCCGGCGCTGCCTCAGTCGTTCTGTGTCATCGGCACGGCGTGGCGGCCCGTGGCGACGGACACCTGATCACTCGCTCCAGCCGCGCAGCTCGGCCGCGATGTCGGCCACGGACGCCTCGCCGCTCTTGACCAGCCTGGCCAGGTCGCGGACCTGTTCGGGCGAGGTGACCACCTTCAGACCGCTGGCCACGAGGTAGGCGTAGGCGACGGCGGAGGCGAAGAGGGCGTTGGAGCGTTCCAGCGCGGGGACGTGGATGAGCAGTTGGAGCAGGGAGGCGGCGCGGGCGTGGGGGGTGTCGTAGACGGGGACGTCGAAGATCTCGGCCTGGTGGCGGGCCACCGCGGCGACGAGGGCGCCCCAGTCGGTGACCTGGGGGTCCCCCGGGGTCTGCTGCTCGGCCAGCATCAGCAGCCAGGCGAGGTCGATCCTGAGGTTGCTCAAGGGATCAGCGGCGCCCCTCGCGCTCCGCGCCGAACTCCTCGGCGAAGACCGCCTCGTACTGCTTCATGAAGTCGGCGGCGGCCTCCACGAAGGTGTGGCCGACCTCGCCGGTGTCCCGCCGGACCAGCTCTTCGATGTAGCGGTTGACGCTCATCCCGCGGGCCAGGGCGCGTTCGCGTGCGGCGCGGGCGGTGCCCTCGTCCACGCGCACGTTCAATTGGGTCTTCGCCATGCTCCCAAGCTAGCGCCGATGCGCTAGCACCCACAAGGGCGGGGTGTGCTTGTCCCTTACATCGGTCTCCCGGACCAGACCTGGGGTGGAGACGGTCCTGCACTCAGGGGGGATACCGACTGTGGGGTGGGTCACATTACCCTCGGGCGCGACGAGCACCAGCTGAGCTATCGAGGAGGCGGTCTTGTCCACACCTGCTCCGGAGCACGCGCCCGGCCTCGCGTCGGCCGACGGGATCGCGGCTCGCGCCCGCGGTCTGACCAAGGCGTACGGCTCGGGTGAGACGACCGTGCTGGCCCTGGACTCGGTGGACGTGGACATCGTGCGCGGGCGGTTCACGGCGGTGATGGGGCCGTCGGGGTCGGGGAAGTCCACGCTGATGCACTGCCTGGCGGGGCTCGACACCGTTTCGGCGGGACAGGTGTGGCTCGGAGACACCGAGATCACCGGGCTGAAGGACCGTGAGCTGACCCGGCTGCGCCGGGACCGGATCGGGTTCATGTTCCAGTCGTTCAATCTGATTCCGACGCTGAACGCGCTGGAGAACATCACCCTGCCCATGGACATCGCGGGCAAGAAGGCCGATGACGCATGGCTGGACCAGGTCATCGACACGCTCGGGCTCAGGGACCGGCTCAAGCACCGGCCCGCGCAGCTCTCCGGCGGACAGCAGCAGCGGGTGGCGTGCGCGCGGGCGCTGGCCTCCCGGCCCGAGCTGATCTTCGCGGACGAACCGACCGGGAATCTCGACTCGCGGGCCGGTCTGGAGGTGCTCGGCTTTCTGCGGGAGGCCGTGGACCGGCTGAACCAGACGGTCGTGATGGTCACCCATGATCCCGGTGCCGCCGCTCACTCGGATCTGGTGCTGTTCCTGGCGGACGGGCGGATCGTCGACGAGATGCGGCGGCCCACGGCGGAGGCCGTGCTGGAGCGGATGAAGCGCTTCGACGTCATCCGTGCGCAGTCCGACACCGGCGCCGGTGGCGCCACGACCCTCGAGAAGGACTGACGCCGTGCTGAAGGCGACGCTCAGGAGCTTTCTCGCGCACAAGGGTCGGCTGGTGCTGTCCGCACTGGCCGTCCTTCTGTCCGTGGCGTTCGTCGCGGGCAGTCTCATCTTCTCGGACACGGTCTCCCGTACCTTCGACCGGCTGTTCGCCTCCACCTCCGCCGATGTGACCGTCACGCCCCGGGAGGACCTGGAGTCGTCGGTGCCCACGGGCGCGGTGCAGACCGTGCCGGCCTCGCTCACCGAGCGGCTGACCGGTGTCGAGGGCGTCGAGTCGGCGCATCCGGACGTCGAGGTCGAGAACATCACCGTCGTCGACAGCGACAACGAGTCGGTGGGGCCGACGACGGGCGCGCCGACCCTCGCCGTCGACTGGTACGAGGACGAGCGCAGCGTCGTGGAGCTGACCTCCGGACGCACCCCGCGCGGGGACGGCGAGGCCGTGCTGGACGCGGACACCGCCGACGCCAAGGGCGTGGAGATCGGTGACACGCTGTCGGTCCAGGCGCAGCCCGGCACCTTCCGGGTTCAGGTCGTGGGCATCGCCACGTTCACCACCACCAATCCCGGTGCGGCGCTGGTCTTCCTCGATCCCGGGGTGGCGGCCGCGAAGCTGCTGGGCTCCCCCGACCGTGCCACGAGCATCTCGATCGACGCGGCCGAGGGCGTGAGCGACGCGGAGCTGAAGCGCCGGGTCGCCGCGGCGCTGGGCACCGGCCCCTATGACGTGAAGACCGCCGACGAGCAGGCCGAGACGGCCGCCGAGGAACTCGGCGGGTTCCTCGACGTGATCAAGTACGTGATGCTCGGGTTCGCCGGCATCGCCGTCCTCGTGGGCATCTTCCTGATCGTCAACACGTTCTCGATGCTGATCGCCCAGCGCACCCGGGAACTGGGGCTGCTGCGGGCGATCGGCGCCGACCGGACGCAGGTGCGCCGCTCGGTGCTCACCGAGGCGGTGCTGCTCGGCCTGGTCGGCTCGACGCTGGGTCTGGCGGCCGGTATCGGGCTGGCCTTCGGGCTGATCCGGCTGATGAGCGCGTTCGGCATGAATCTGAAGACCACGGAGATGGTCATCGGGTGGGCCACGCCCGTCACCGCCTACGTGGTGGGGGTCGGCGTCACCTTCGTCGCGGCCTACCTTCCGGCGCGGCGTGCGGCGGCCGTGTCGCCGATGGCCGCGCTCGCCGACGCGGAGATCGCCGGGGTGGGGCGGCCGCTGCGGACCCGCGCGGTGGTGGGCAGCGTGGTGGGTGCGCTCGGGGTGGCCGCGCTGGTGGGCTGTGTGGTCGCGTCCGAGACATCGTCGGCGGCCTCCCTGCTGGGGCTCGGCGTGGTGCTGACCCTGATCGCCACGGTGATCGCCGGCCCGCTGCTGGTGCGGCCGGTGATCCGGGTGCTGGGCGCGGCCTTCCCGGCGCTGTTCGGCTCGGTGGGCCGGATGAGCCAGCGCAACGCCCTGCGCAATCCGCGCCGTACCGGTGCCACCGCCGCCGCGCTGATGGTGGGGCTCGCCCTCGTCGGCGGCATGTCGGTGGCGAGCGCCTCGATGTCCCGCTCGTTCGACGAGCAGATCGACAAGACGCTGGGCGCCGACTTCGTGATCCAGAACGCCAACTTCATGCCCTTCTCCCAGGAGGTCACCGAGCGGGTGCGGGACACGGAGGGCGTGGGTCTGGTCGTACGGCAGCGGTTCGCGCCGCTGGCGGTGCGGCTGCCGGACGGGGAGCGGATCGAGACCACCGCCGCCGGGTACGACGACCGGGTCGACGACGTCGCACGCGTGACGTACGCGAGCGGGAACACGGCCGCTGCCCTGGCGGACGGCAGCATCGCCATGGACGCCGGTTTCGCCGCGGATCACGACGTGCGGGTCGGCAGCACGATCCCGGTCGAGTTCCCCGGCGGCAGGCGCACCGAGCTGACCGTGGCCGCGCTCACCGACATGGAGGGCGGAGAGGGCTTCGGCATGCAGGGCGGGCTGTTCCTCGGCATCGCGGCGGTGGAACGGTTCGTGCCGGGCGGGCAGGACTCCGCGCTGTACGTCAACGCCGCCGATGGCACGAGCGCGGACGAGCTGCGCGGCCGGCTGGAGACGGCGCTCGACCCGTATCCGCAGGTGCAGGTCCGTGACCAGGCCGACTACAAGGACCTGGTGCACGACCAGATCGCCGTGCTGCTCTACCTCGTCTACGCCCTGCTGGGGCTGGCGATCATCATCGCGGTGCTCGGCGTGGTCAACACCCTGGCGCTCTCGGTGGTGGAGCGCACCCGGGAGATCGGGCTGCTGCGGGCGATCGGGCTCGCACGGCGGCAGCTGCGGCGGATGATCCGGCTGGAGTCGGTGGTGATCGCGGTCTTCGGCGCGGTGCTGGGGCTGGCGCTGGGCCTGGTGTGGGGGCTGTGCGTCCAGCAGGTGCTGGCGCTGCAGGGCATGACCGCGCTGGCGATCCCCTGGGGCACCATCGTGGCGGTCGTCATCGGCTCGGCCCTGGTCGGCATCGCGGCGGCCCTGCTGCCGGCCCTGCGGGCGTCGCGCATGAACGTGCTGGAGGCCATCGCGCACGAGTGACCCGGCCCCGAGGCGTCCGCATCGTGGAAATGTGCGGGTGCCGGTCGTACCGCGTGCTGTGATCACCGCATGAGTGAGCTGCGGATACGGGCCGCGACGCCCGAGGATCTCGATGACGTGCTGGCCTTCTGGAAGGTGGCCGCCGAGGGCACCAGTATCAGTGACGACCGGGAGGGCGTGGAGCGCCTGGTCGGGCGTGACCCGGAGGCGCTGATTCTGGCCGAGCGGGGCGGTGAGCTGGTCGGCACCGTGATCGCGGGGTTCGACGGCTGGCGGTGCCATCTGTACCGGCTCGCGGTGCACCCGGAGCATCGCCGACAGGGCGTCGCCTCCGCCCTGCTGGCCGCCGCCGAGGAGCGGTTCGCCCGGCTCGGGGGGCGCCGCGCGGACGCGATGGTGCTCCGGCGCAACGAGACGGCCCATCATGCGTGGGCAGCCGCGGGGTACGCGCCGCAGGAGCAGTGGCGGCGCTGGGTCAAGCCGCTCAGCGGATGATCCACAAGGACTGGACGCGGCCGTCGGCACTCTTTTGCTGATCCTTTACTCTTGGAGGGTCACTCGGTTCATCCGGTCCTGAAGAAAGGTTGGTGTGCGTCCGTCCATGGGCGAGCCTCCCAGTAGCAGACATCGCGCATTTGTCCCCGTCCTGTTCGACCATGGGACGGAGGTGACCCGATGACCGAAGTGCTCCTCCTTCTGGTGGCGATCCTGCTCTCGCTCGCGTGCGGCGCGTTCGTCGCGGCCGAGTTCTCCCTCACCACGGTCGAGCGCGCCGAGCTCGAGCGCGCCGTGGAGCGTGGCGAGCGGGGCGCCGCGGGCGCGCTCAAAGCCGTACGGAATCTGACCTTCCAGCTGTCCGGCGCGCAGCTCGGCATCACGGTCACCAACCTGATCGTGGGCATGCTCGCCGAGCCGTCGATCGCCGCGATGATCGCGGGCCCCATGAAGGACATCGGCGCGTCCGAGGCGACGGCACACTCGCTGGCGCTGGTGATCGGCACGGCTCTGTCCACCGTGTTCCTGATGGTGGTCGGCGAGCTGGTGCCCAAGAACTGGGCGATCTCGTCGCCGCTGGCGATCGCCAAGCGCGTGGGCAACGCCCAGCGGTGGTTCAGCGCCGCCTTCCGCCCCTTCATCACCCACCTGAACAACACCGCCAACCGGATCGTGCGCCGCATGGGCCTCGAGCCCGCCGAGGAGCTGGCCTCCGGTCGCAGTCCCCAGGAGCTCGCGGCGCTGGCACGCCACTCGGCCAAGGAGGGTGCGCTGGAGGCCGACACGGCGGAGCTGTTCGTCCGCACCCTGAACCTGGCCGACCTCACTGCGGAGAACGTGATGACTCCGCGCGTGCAGGTCATCGCCCTGGATGTGCAGGCGACCTGCGAGGACGTGGCCAACGCCACCCGGGCGACCGGGCTGTCCCGGTTCCCCGTCTACCGCGACACGCTCGACTCGGTGGTCGGGACCGCGCACGTCAAGGACGTGCTGGCGGTGCCGGCGGAGCGCAGGGCGAGGGTGCCCGTCTCGGAGCTGATGCGTGAACCGCTGCTGGTGCCGGAGTCGCTGACCGTCGACCGGCTGCTGGACCGGCTGTCCGGCCGGCGCACCATGGCCGTGGTGATCGACGAGTACGGCGGCACGGCGGGCGTGGCCACGCTGGAGGACATCGTGGAGGAGGTCGTCGGCGAGGTCCGTGACGAGCACGACCCGCACGAGACCCCCGACCTGGCGCGGGCCGGCACGGACGAGGAGGGGCACGCCCTGTTCTCGGCCGACGGTTCGGCTCGCATGGACCAGCTCGCACGGGTCGGTCTGCGCGTGCCGGAGGGCCCGTACGAGACGCTGGCCGGGCTCGTGGCCACGACGCTGGGACGCATACCCGCCGTCGGTGACGCCCTGTCGGTCGCCGGATGGCGGATGGAGGTCATGGACGCCGCGGGCCGCCGCGCGGCCCGCGTCCTGCTGCACGCGCCCCTCGACGACCAGCGTCCCGCGGACCCGCGGGACGAGAAGCGCTCGAAGCACGAGAAGGGGGTGCAGCGATGACCGCCGTACAGCTGTTGATCGGTCTGGCGACGCTCGTCGTCAACGCCTTCTTCGTGGGCGCCGAGTTCGCACTGATCTCGGTGCGCCGCAGTCAGATCGAGCCGTACGCCGACCACGGCGACCGGCGCGCCAAGAGCGTGCTGTGGGGCCTTGAGCACGTCTCCGCTCTGATGGCGGCGGCCCAGCTCGGCATCACCCTGTGCACGCTGGTGCTCGGCGTGGTCGCCGAGCCGGCCATCGCGCATCTGCTGGAGCCGGTGTTCCACGCGGTGGGCGTGCCGGAGGGCGCGGGGCACGCGGTGTCCTTCGTGATCGCGCTGGCGCTGGCGACGTATCTGCACATGCTGCTCGGCGAGATGGTGCCGAAGAACATCGCGCTCGCGGAGCCGGTGCGCAGCGCGCTGCTGCTGGGCCCGCCCCTGGTGGCGCTGTCCCGGGCCCTGCGTCCGGTGATCTTCACCATCAACGCGTTCGCCAACGCCTTGCTGAAGCTGCTGCGGGTCGACGTGCGGGACGAGGTGGTGGCGTCCTTCTCGGACGCCGAGCTGGCGCAGATCGTGAAGGACTCCAGCGAGGCCGGTCTGATCGACGACCGCGCGCAGGAGCGGCTGCACGACGCGCTGGAGCTGGGTCGCCGGCCGGTGCGCGACGTGGTGCTGCCGCTGGAGCGTGTGGTCTACGCGCGCGTGGGCGTCACCCCGGAGGGTCTGGAACGGCTCTCGGCGGAGTCCGGGTTCTCGCGCTTCCCGGTGGTGGACGAGGGGCGGCGGATCGTGGGCTATCTGCATGTGAAGGACGCCCTCGACGCCTCGCCGCGGGATCTGCCGTTCCGGCTGCGGGACATGCGGCCCATCGCTCGGGTGCGGGAGAGCACTCCGCTGGACGACGTGCTCACCGCCATGCGCGGCAGCCGTACCCATGTGGCGGCCGTGATCGGGGCCGACGGACGGCTGGCGGGGCTGGTGACCATGGAGGACGTGCTGCAGGAGCTGTTCGGGCAGCGGGCCGAGCAGACCTGAGCGGCCGGAGCCGGGTGAGCTGAGGGGACGGCGCTGCGGAGAGGGGAGCCGACCGACCGGCGGGTATGTGCACGGGATAGCATCTCTGTCGCCATGGAGACGACCCACACGACGCAGCCCCGTCCCACCCACACCAGCCTGGTCGCCGTCGGCGACTCCTTCACCGAGGGCATGTCGGACCTGCTGCCCGACGGCACCTACCGGGGCTGGGCCGATCTGCTCGCCGGCCGGATGGCGGCCGTCACCCCCGGGTTCCGGTACGCCAACCTCGCGGTGCGCGGCAAGCTGATCCGGCAGATCGTCGACGAGCAGGTCGACGTGGCGGCCGCGATGCGGGCCGACGTGGTCACCCTGGTCGGAGGGCTGAACGACACGCTGCGGCCCAAGTGCGACATGGGGCAGGTCCGCGGTCTGCTGACCGAGGCCGTGGAGCGGCTGGCCCCGCACTGCGGGCAGCTGGTGCTGATGCGCAGCCCGGGCCGGCAGGGGCCCGTGCTGGAGCGGTTCCGCCCGCGCATGGAGGCACTGTTCGACTGCATCGACGAACTCGCCGAGAAGCACGGCGCCGTCGTCGTCGACCTGTACGGGGCGCCGGCCCTCGGCGATCCCCGGCTGTGGGACGTGGACCGGCTGCATCTGACCGCCGAGGGACACCGGCGGGTCGCCGAGGCGGTCTGGCAGACCCTCGGCTACCCGCCCGAGGACCCCGACTGGCATCTGCCCCCGGAGGCGACCCTGCCGCCGCACTGGGTGGCCCGCCGGGTCGCCGACGTGCGCTTCGCCCGCCGCCATCTGCTGCCGTGGATAGGCCGCCGTCTCACCGGCCGCTCCTCGGGCGACGGCCTGCCGCCGAAGCGCCCCGAGCTGCTGCCGTACGACGGCGACCCCCTCCACGGCGCCTTGTAGCTTCCACCGAACCGCCCCGCGGCGCCGGCCTGCAGGAATCGCCAGTAGAATCACTCCACGTGACTGCTGCGCCCGCAAAGCCCCGTATCCCGAACGTCCTCGCCGGACGCTACGCCTCCGCCGAACTCGCCACGCTCTGGTCGCCCGAGCAGAAGGTGAAGCTGGAGCGCCAGCTCTGGCTCGCCGTGCTGCGGGCCCAGAAGGACCTCGGGATCGAGGTGCCGGACGCGGCGATCGCCGACTACGAGCGTGTCCTCGACCAGGTCGACCTGGCCTCGATCGCCGAGCGCGAGAAGGTCACCCGGCACGACGTGAAGGCGCGGATCGAGGAGTTCAACGACCTCGCCGGGCACGAGCACGTGCACAAGGGCATGACCTCCCGCGACCTCACGGAGAACGTCGAGCAGCTGCAGATCCGGCTGTCGCTGGAGCTGATGCGCGACCGCACGGTGGCCGTGCTGGCCCGGCTGGGCAAGCTGGCCGGTGAGTACGGCGAGCTGGTCATGGCCGGCCGCTCACACAACGTGGCCGCGCAGGCCACCACCCTGGGCAAGCGGTTCGCGACCGGCGCCGACGAGCTGCTGGTGGCGTACGGCCGGCTGGAGGAGCTGCTCGGCCGCTACCCGCTGCGCGGCATCAAGGGCCCGGTCGGCACCGCCCAGGACATGCTGGACCTGCTCGGCGGCGACGCGGCCAAGCTGGCGGAGCTGGAGCGGCGGATCGCCGGGCATCTGGGCTTCTCCGAGGCGTTCACCTCCGTCGGCCAGGTCTACCCGCGCTCGCTGGACTACGAGGTGGTGACCGCGCTGGTGCAGCTGGCTGCGGCGCCGTCGTCGCTGGCGAAGACGATCCGGCTGATGGCCGGGCACGAGCTGGTCACCGAGGGCTTCAAGCCGGGCCAGGTCGGCTCCTCCGCGATGCCGCACAAGATGAACACCCGCTCCTGCGAGCGCGTCAACGGCCTGATGGTCATCCTGCGCGGCTACGCCTCGATGACCGGCGAGCTGGCGGGCGACCAGTGGAACGAGGGCGATGTGTCCTGCTCCGTGGTGCGCCGGGTCGCGCTGCCGGACGCGTTCTTCGCGCTCGACGGTCTGCTGGAGACCTTCCTGACCGTGCTCGACGAGTTCGGCGCCTTCCCGGCGGTCGTGGCCCGGGAGCTGGACCGCTACCTGCCGTTCCTGGCCACCACGAAGGTGCTGATGGGCGCGGTGCGTGCGGGTGTCGGGCGTGAGGTCGGGCACGAGGCCATCAAGGAGAACGCCGTCGCCACCGCCCTCGCCATGCGGGAGCAGGGCGCGGAGCGCAACGACCTGCTCGACAAGCTCGCCGCCGACGAGCGTCTCCCGCTCGACCGCGCCGAGCTGGAGGCCCTGATGGCGGACAAGCTGTCCTTCACGGGCGCCGCGAGCGACCAGGTCGCCACGGTCGTCGCGCGGATCGAGGAGATCGTCAAGCAGCACCCGGAGGCCGCCGGTTACACCCCCGGGGCGATCCTCTGACGCGCTTCACCCGCGAGGAGCTCGAGGCCGCCCGCGACCGTCTGGTGCCGGACGTGGTCGCGGAGGGCCTGCGAGTGCTGTTCTGCGGCATCAATCCCGGCCTGATGACGGCCGCGACGGGCCACCACTTCGCCCGCCCCGGCAACCGCTTCTGGCCCGCACTGCACCGGTCGGGCTTCACCCCGAGGCTGCTGAAGCCGTCGGAGCAGCGGGAGCTGCTGGCCTACGGGCTCGGCATCACCAACGTCGTGGCGCGGGCGACGGCCCGGGCCGACGAGCTGAGCGCGGAGGAGTACCGGGAGGGCGGGCGGCTCCTGGCCGTGAAGGTGGGCCGGCTGCGTCCGCGGTGGCTGGCCGTGGTGGGCGTGACCGCGTACCGGGCGGCGTTCGGAGAACCCAAGGCGCAGGTGGGGCCGCAGGAGCGGATCATCGGTGACACGCGGGTGTGGGTGCTGCCCAACCCGAGCGGGCTGAACGCGCACTGGACGGCGCAGACGCTCGCGGAGGAGTTCGCGCGGCTGCGCGAGGCCGCGGAGCGGTGACGGGCGGCGGTCCGGACGCTGGTCAGGGCGGAGCCGTTTCCGTGACGACCGCCAGCAGCTGGACCGCGCCGGCCGGGTCCTGGTCGGCGACCGCCACGGCGGCCCAGCGGCCGGTGCCCGGGACCTGCCACAACCAGGCCGTACGGGCGCAGGCGGCGAGCCGGGCCCATGGCTCGGGTATCTCCTCGGCCTCGGTGCGCAGCAGCACCGTCTGCAGATTCCACAGGTCGGCCTCGCCCCAGCGTGCGGCCAGCACCTCGTGGACCGCGTCCCGCTCCTTCTCGTACTGATCCGCCGTCACCGCCCAGTCCCCCGGATCGCCGTCGTGCAGTGTGTGGCCGTCCCGCAGGACCGCGACGTGGTGGCCGGGTCCTGAGAAGCCGACGTCCGACGGGCCGTGCTCCGCCGGAAAGGGGCGGAAGCACAGCTCGTCGATGAGGGCGATGTGCTGTGCGATGTCCATGGGGTCCAGTAAACCCGCCGCCACTGACACTTGGCGGTCCGTCAGCCGACTCCCGGTCAGGCATCCCGGCGGCGCAGGCTCCACGCCCCGGCCACCAGGGCGGCAGCCGTCCACAGCGCGGTCACCGCGAGCCCCGACCAGGGGCCGAGCGTGCCGTCGTGCGTCTGCTGGAGGGCGATCTGTCCGGCCTTGTCGGGCAGGAAGTCGGTGACACCGCCGGCCGCGTCGCCGATCACGAAGGACACCACCAGGATGAACGGGATCAGCAGGGACAGCGTGGCCACACCGCTGCGCAGGAGGGTCGCGAGGCCCGCGGCGAACAGGGCCATGAGCGCCAGATAGAGGCCGCATCCGACGACTCCGCGCGCCTGCTCGCCCACGGTGAGCCCGTCCGCCGCGGCCCCGAGGCCCGCCCGCGCCGCGAGGAGCGCGGCGAGGGACGTCACCAGGCCCACCAGCAGGGCGGGGACCGCGATGGCGGTCACCTTGGCCGCGAACCAGCGGGTGCGGTCCGGCACGGCCGCGAGCGACAGACGCAGGGCGCCGTTGTGGTACTCCGCCGAGACGGCCATGGCCCCGAAGGAGATGGCGGCGATCTGCCCCGGCATGGCCCCGGACAGGGCCGTGAACAGCGGGTCGAAGTCCGGATCGGCCGTCTGCGTCGCGCCGGCGATCGCGGAGAACGCCGTGGTCGCGGCGAACAGCGCGAAGAGCGCGCCGAGGAGCGAGCGCAGCGTGCGGATCTTCAGCCACTCGGCGTGGAGGACGGGTGCGAACGGCATGGTCAGGCCTCCTGGGGCTGTGCGGTGAACTCGGTGTCGGCGGCGGTGAGGTCGAGGTATGCCTGCTCCAACGTGCCCTCGTCGGCGGTGAGTTCGAGGACGGGTACGCCCGCTGCGGACAGCAGCCGCCCGATGTCCTCCACGCGCGCGTCCGGCACGCTCCAGTGCCCGTCCGGGTGCTGTTCGGCATCGTGGCCGTGCCGGGTGAGGGCGTTCTCCAGCGCTGCCGGGTCACTGGTGCGGACACGGACGCCGGGGCGCACGCGTGCGTGGATGAACTCCCGCATCGGGGTGTCGGCCAGCAGGCGTCCCCGGCCGAGGACGACGAGGTGGTCGGCGAACGAGGCGGTCTCGTGCATCAGATGGCTGGAGACCAGGACGGTGCGCCCCTCGTCCGCCAGTCGGCGCAGCAGCCCGCGGATCCAGACGATGCCTTCGGGGTCGAGGCCGTTGGAGGGCTCGTCGAGCATGACCACGGCCGGGTCGCCGAGCAGCGCGGCGGCGATGCCGAGGCGCTGGCGCATGCCGAGGGAGTACGTCCGTACGCGCCGGCGTGCCACCGAGGCCAGGCCGGTCTCCTCCAGCACCTCGTCGACCCGGCGGTCCGGGATGCGGTTGCTCGCCGCGAGGACGCGCAGATGGTCGCGGCCGGTGCGGGAGCCGTGCGCGGCCTGCGCGTCGAGCAGGGCGCCGACGTGGCGCAGGGGTTCGTCGAGGGTGGTGTAGAGCCGGCCTCCGACGGTGGCGGTTCCGGACGTGGGGTGGTCGAGCCCGAGGACGAGGCGCATGGTCGTGGACTTTCCCGCCCCGTTGGGCCCGAGGAAGCCGGTGACGCGACCGGGCTGGACGCGGAAGGTGAGGTGGTCGACGGCGCGTCGGGTGCCGTACTCCTTGGTGAGTGCGTGGACGTCGATGCTGGTCATGTGCCCCAGCGTGGCCGTGGGCGGGGCCTTGGGGCCTCCCCCGCCGGTGGAGATCGTCTCCCCCGTGCGGGGGAGGCCGGTTGTCAGTGGCCGCTGGCACGATGTCGGCATGGGACCGCTCCTTCGCCCGCTGCTTCGCGGGACGACGTACACCCGGCTGCTGCACCTGTGGGTGCCGGCGCTGCCGTTCAGCGTGTGGATGTTCATCCACCCGGCGACTCCGTGGGTGCCGGCGCTGGTGCTGGTGCCGCTGGGCCTGATCCCCGCGGTCCGTACGGGCGAGGGTGTGCAGGCCCGGCTGCTGCTCATGCCCGGCGAGCGGGAGCCGGGCATCTCCGAGGAGCCGTCGGCGACGTGGCGGGACCGGTCGCGGACCGCGCTGTGGCTGGCGGTGCGGGTGGTCCTGGCAGGGGTGACGACGGTCATCACGGTCTGGCTGCCGCTGCTGGCCTACTCAGCGGCCGACGTCGCGGCGGGCGGCTCGCCCGGGGGCGTGCCCGTTCTGGAGGAGGCGCGACCGCACTGGGCGTACGCGCTGCTGGTGCCGGTCCCCCTGATCCTGCTGTACGCGTCGGTGGTGGGCCTGGGCGAGTTGGCCACCGTGGCCGCGCGCCGGCTGCTCGGCCCCTCCCCCGCCGAGCGTCTGGCCGCGCTGGAGGCCCGGACCGAACAGCTTCTGGAGCGCACCCGTATCGCCCGTGAACTGCACGACTCCATCGGCCATGCGCTGACGGTCGCCGTGGTGCAGGCCGGCGCCGCGCGGGCGGCGGGTGATCCTGAGTTCACCGACCGGGCGCTCGACGCCATCGAGGAGACCGGCCGGGCCGCGCTGGAGGATCTGGAGCGGGTTCTCGGCATCCTGCGCGAGCCCGAGAAGCCGGTGAGCGGCCGGCCGACGCTCGCGGACGCCGAGCGGCTGCTGGAGTCCGCGCGGGCTTCCGGGGCGAAGCTGGACGCCGAGGTGACCGGCCCGCTGGACACGGTGCCCGGCCCCGTGTCCCGCGAGGGGTACCGCATTCTGCAGGAGTCCCTGACCAATGTGCTGCGGCACGCGGGCGCGGTCCCGGCCCGGGTCCGCGTCGGCGTGGCGGACGGCACCCTGACGCTGGAGATACGCAATCCACTGCCCGCCGCGACGCCCGGCCCCGGTCAGGGCCCCGTCCGCGGCAGCGGTCTGCGCGGCATACGCGAGCGCGCCGCGCTCCTCGGTGGCCGCGCCCGCACCGGCCCCGAGGGCGGCGACTGGCAGGTACGCGTCGAGCTGCCGGTGAGTTGATCTAGGCTGGCCGGATGCCGGTCACCGTTCTGCTCGTCGACGACGAACCCCTCGTACGCGCGGGTCTGCGGGCCGTGTTGGAGGCGCAGCCCGACATCGAGGTGGTCGGGGAGGCGGCCGACGGGGCCGCGGTGATTCCGCTGGTGCGGCAACTGCGGCCGGACGTCGTCGCCATGGACGTACGCATGCCGCTGATGGACGGGATCGAGGCCACGCGTGCGCTGCTGCGGACCGTCGCGGATCCGCCGAAGATCCTCGTGGTGACGACCTTCGAGAACGACGAGTACGTCTACGAGGCGCTGCGCGCGGGCGCCGACGGGTTCCTGCTGAAACGGGCGCGGCCGGCGGAGATCGTGCACGCGGTGCGGCTGGTCGCCGAGGGCGAGTCGCTGCTGTTCCCGGCCTCGGTGCGCCGGCTCGCCGCCGAGTACGGGGAGGGGGGCGGCGGCAATCGAGCGGCCCGGGACGTGCTGGAGCGGGCGCGGCTGACGGAGCGGGAGGCGGAGGTGCTGCGGCTGATGGCGCGGGGCCTGTCGAACGCGGAGATCGCCGGGCGGCTGGTGGTGGGCACGGAGACGGTGAAGTCCCATGTGAGCTCCGTGCTGGCCAAGCTGGGGGCGCGTGACCGCACCCAGGCGGTGATCACGGCGTACGAGTCGGGGTTCGTGGCGCCCGGGTGAGCCGTACGCTCCGGCGGCCCGCGTCCGGTGACCCTGCCCGGAGGTCGCCGGGGTTCGTCGCGCCGAGTACGATCCGCCCCACACGCGCACGAGCTGGGAGGACGGACGGTGGGTCGGCTGACCGGCGGGGACCCCTCGCTGCTGCGGAGGATCAACTCCGCGGTGGTGCTGCACGCGTTGCGGGCCACGGACTGCGCGACGCTGACCGAGGTCACCCGGGTGACGGGCCTGTCCCGGCCCACCGTGGAAGGCGTGGTGGAGGGGCTCATCGAGGCGGGCCTCGTCGTCGAGGCGGCGGCCGACGAGGGTGCCGCGCGGCGGCAGGGGCGGCCGGCCCGGCGGTTCCGCTTCCGGGCGGAGGCCGGGCATCTGCTGGGCCTGGAGATCGGGGCGCACCGGGTGGCGGCGCTGCTCGCCGACCTGGACGGCCGGGTGATCGGAGCCGAGGTCGAGGACGTCGACGAGACGGTCGAGGCCGACGAGCGGGTGGAGCGGGCACGGACCGCCGTCGCCGAGCTGCTGCGGCGGGCCGGGGTGCCACGGGACTCCCTGCGCGCCGTGGGCGTGGGCACGCCCGGCATCGTGGAGGCGGACGGCACGGTGCGGTTGGGCACGGCGCTGCCCGGCTGGACGGGGCTGGGTCTCGGCGCGCGGCTGAGCCGGTCCTTCAAGTGCCCGGTGCTGGTGGAGAACGACGCGAACGCGGCTGCCGTGGCCGAGCACTGGAAGGGCTCCGCCAAGGAGACCGACGACGTGGTGTTCGTGCTGGCCGGGCTGAGTCCGGGGGCGGGTTCGCTGATCGGGGGCAGGCTGCACCGCGGGTACGGCGGGGCGGCCGGTGAGATCGGGGCACTGCACCTGCTGGGCCGGGAGGCCACGCCCGAGGCGCTGCTGTCCACCACCGACGAGCCGCTGCATCCGCTCGACGAGCAGGCGGTCGCCGAGGTCTTCGCGCAGGCCCGGGAGGGCGACAAGCGGGCGCTCGCGGCGGTCGACCGCTTCATCCAGCGGCTGGTCCACGACGTCGCCGCGCTGGTGCTGGCCCTCGACCCGGAACTCGTCGTGATCGGCGGCTGGGCGGCGGGCCTGGACGGTGTGCTCGACCCCCTGCGCCGCGAACTGGCCCGCTACTGCCTGCGCCCGCCGAAGGTCGCCCTGTCCCTCCTCGGCGAGGCGGCGGTGGCGACGGGTGCGCTGCGCCTGGCCCTCGACCACGTGGAGGAACAACTCTTCGCGGTCGAGGGCACGGTGACGGCCCGCCGCTAGCCCGCGGGCCGGTCAGGCACGAAGGGCCGGGGGCGCCCCGGGACGCACGGCGCGCCGGTCCCTGACCGGGCCCGGAACATGACGACCGGGCCCGGAACACGACGATCGGGCCCGGAACACGACGATCGGGCCTGGACGCGGCCCGCGCACCGCGAGGCCGCGCTCGAGGTGCGGCGCTCGCCGGGGCAGGTTGTGTGCCTGCCGGCCGAGCGCCCCGCGAGCGCCGATGTGCGGGCCCTGTCGGCTCAGGAGGCGCGGCGTTCCGGACCGTGGTGGATCTCCACCGCGCCCGTGTCGCCGAAGGTCAGGCGGCAGGTGTCCGCGCGGTAGGTGGCGACGGAGAGCGCGGCGGTGCGGCCGCGGCTGATGAAGCGCGTGGTGACGACGAGGACGGGGGCGCCGGGCAGGCGGTCCAGTTCGCGGGCGTCGTCCGCGCGGGCGGAGCCCAGCTCCACGGCGTTCTCCTGGCGCTCCAGCTCCAGGCGCTGGAGTTCCCGCAGCACCGCACGCGCGCGTGCCGCACCGGACGGCAGGTCGATGCCGGAGAGGTCGGGTACCGAGGTCGCCGGGATGTGGAGGAGCTCGGCGGCGACGGGCTGGCCGTGCGAGACACGGGAGCGGCGCACGATGTGGACGGGCTCGTCCCGGCCGGTGACCAGGGCCTCGGCGACGGAGGCAGGCGGCACTTCGAGGGTGCAGTCGAGGGCCTGCCAGGCGTCGCCGGGTCCACCCGGCCAGCCGTGCTGCGCCGTCCCGACGGAGACGCCCATGCGCGGCGGGGCGACCGTCGTGCCCACTCCGCGGCGGCGCTGCAGCCGGCCTTCCAGTTCGAGCTGTTCCAGGGCCTGCCGGAGCGTCGCACGGGCGACGCCGAAACGGGCGGCGAGATCACGCTCGTTGGGCAGGATCTCGCCCACGGAGAACTCCGTCTCCAGCGCTTCGCTGAGCACGGTCCTGAGGTGCCAGTACTTCGGTTCCGGCACCGTTTCCAGCTGCGTGGTCCCCACCCTGTCCTCCACGATCGCCGTGTCCGGCGGCGTTTTAGCGCCCTTGTTTATTAAAGGTTGTTTCACTTATCTGCGACCATAAGGCGGCCCCACCCCTTGGTCAATACCAATCCGCGCGACAAGGAGACCCCCGCCACATGACGGGGGCCTGTCGAACGGGCGACCGCTGTTACGGAAGCGCCGCCAGTGAGCGCAGCTTGTCCGGGTTGCGGATGATGTACACCGCCTGGATGCGCCCGTCGGCGACGTCCAGCTGGAAGACCGCGTCGGGCTTGCCGCCGGACAGGGCGAGCAGGGCGGGACCGCCGTTGACCTCCACGAAGCGGACGGAGAAGTCGCGCACGCCCTTGCGCGCGGCGCCGATGAGGAAGCGGCCGACCTTGTCGGCGCTCTCCAGCGCCCGCAGGGGTGCCCGTGCCTTGCCGCCGCTGTCGCCGACGAGCCGCACGTCCGGGGCGAGCAGCTCCAGCAGCCCCTCCAGGTCCCCGTCGGCGGCCGCGGCCAGGAACCGCTCGGTGAGGTCGCGGCGCTGGGCGGGGTCGACCTCGTAGCGCGGGCGGCGTTCCTCGACGTGCTTGCGGGCCCGCCCCGCCAGCTGCCGCACCGCCGGCTCGCCGCGGTCGAGCCACGCCGCGATGTCGGCGTACGGGTAGCCGAACGCCTCCCGCAGCACGAACACCGCGCGCTCCAGCGGCGAGAGGGACTCCAGCACCACGAGAACGGCGAGGGAGACGGAGTCGGCGAGCACGGCCCGCTCGGCGGTGTCCGGGACGCGGTCGCCGAAGTCGGTGACGTACGGCTCGGGCAGCCAGGGGCCGACGTAGGTCTCGCCGCGGGCCTTGATCTGGCGCAGCCGGTCGATGGCCAGGCGGGTGGTGACGCGCACCAGGTACCCGCGCGGTTCGCGCACCTCGGAGCGGTCACCGCCGGACCAGCGCAGCCAGGCCTCCTGGACCACGTCCTCGGCGTCGGCCACCCGGCCCAGCATGCGGTAGGCGACCCCGAGGAGGACGGGGCGGTGCTCTTCGAAGACCTCGGTCACGGTGTCGGTGGTCACGGCACCATCCCAGCCGACGCTTCCGGCGCTGTCCAGGCAGTTCCGGGAGCGGAGGGAGCGGCAGAGCGGACCGAGGGCCACCCGTGGATACGGACCGAGGGGCCACCCGTGGGTACTGACCGAGGGGCTACCCGTGGGTAGTAATTGCTGACAAGCTGTCTACGGCGTCCGCGCCCGCCCCGCCCGTACCGTCCGCGAGTCCCAGACGAGGAGCACCTTCATGCCAGCGACCGTCTCCTTCGAGGTCACCTCACCCCACGGCCCGCAGAACGTGACCCTCTCCTACGCGCGCGTGGGCAGCGGCGAACCGCTGCTCCTGCTGCACGGCATCGGTCACCACCGGCAGGCCTGGGACCCGGTGGTCGACATCCTCGCCACCGAGCGGGAGGTGATCGCGGTGGACCTGCCCGGGTTCGGCGCGTCCCCGGCGCTGCCGGACGGGCTCGCCCACGACCTGCCCACCATGAACGCCGCGCTCGGTGCCCTGTGCGAGGCGCTGAGGCTCGACCGGCCGCATGTCGCGGGCAACTCGCTCGGTGGCCTGCTGGCCCTGGAACTCGGCCGCGAGAAGCTCGTACGGTCCGTCACGGCCCTTTCCCCGGCTGGGTTCTGGACCGAGGCCGAGCGGCGGTACGCCTTCGGCGTGCTGCTCGGGATGCGGCGGATCGCGGAGCGGCTGCCGCTGCCGATGGTCGAGCGGCTGTCCCGCTCGGCGGCCGGCCGGGTCGCCCTGACCAGCACCATCTACGCCCGTCCCGCGCGGCGTTCCCCCGAGGCCGTGGTCGCCGAGACGCTCGCCCTGGCGCACGCCGAGGGGTTCTTCGAGACGCTGCGGGCCGGACGCGCCGTCCAGTTCACCGACACGGTCCCCGGCGTGCCCGTCACGGTGGCCTGGGGCAACAGGGACCGGCTGCTGCTGCCCCGGCAGGGCATCCGCGCCAAGCGCACCATCCCGCACGCCCGGCTGGTCCGGCTCCCCGGCTGCGGCCACGTCCCGATGAACGACGACCCGGCCCTGGTCGCCCGCGTCATCCTGGACGGCAGCCGCCCGCGAGCGTCCGAGTCCGGGAGGGCCCCGCTCGGTGCTGCCGTGCTGCAGGGCGGTAACGCGTAGGGCGCCAGGGCAGACCCTCGTACACGCGTAGGGCGCCCGGGCAGACCTCGTACAGTAGGGCCGACCGAGCCGACGCGACGTGTGGGGTCCCGCCATGAAGCCAGCACCGACCGGCGCGGACCCGGATCCGGAGCAGGGTGCGGCCGGGGGCTCCCCCGCCTGGGAGTTGCTTCTGCCCGCCGCCTCCGCGCCCGCGCGTGGGCGGGGGCGGGCCTTGCAGGAGGCCCTGCGGGAGGCGGTGCGGGCGGGGCGGCTCGTCGCCGGGACGCGCCTGCCGTCGAGCCGGGACCTCGCCGCCGACCTCGGGGTGTCGCGCGGGCTGATCACCGAGGCGTACGAGCAGTTGACCGCGGAGGGGTATCTGCGGGCCGGGCGGGGTTCCGGAACGTGGGTGAGCGAGGCGGTGCGGGCGGCCCGTCCGCGCGCCCGCGATCTCGCCCCGCGCTCCCCCGGCGCCCGCGTCGACTTCGTCCCCGGCACTCCCGACCTGTCGCTGTTCCCGCGGTCGGCGTGGGCCGCGGCGCAGCGCGGTGTGCTGGCGGAGCTGCCGCACCACGAGCTCGGTTACCCGGATCCGCGCGGCCTGCCCCGACTGCGCACCGCGCTGGCCGAGTTGCTGACGCGGCGGCGGGGCGTGGTGGCCGACCCGGAGCGGATCGTGGTGGTCTCCGGGGTCGCCCAGGCATCGGCGCTGCTCGGACTCGTGCTCCACGCGCGGGGACTGCGCACCGTCGGCGTGGAGGACCCGGGCAGCCCGCAGCACGAGGCCCTGTACACGTCCACCGGGGTCACGGTGGTGCCCGTGCCGGTCGACGAGGAGGGGCTCGCGATCGAACCGCTGCGGGCCTGCGGCGTACGCGCCGTGGTGGCCACGCCCTCCCACCAGTTCCCCACCGGGATCGCCTACTCCGCGCGGCGTCGCGCCGAACTGCTCGACTGGGCACGCTTCGTGGACGGCATCGTCCTGGAGGACGACTACGACGGCGACTTCCGCTACGACCGGGCCCCCGTCGGCGCCCTCCAGGGGCTCGACCCGGAACACGTGGCGTACACCGGCTCGGTGAGCAAGTCCCTCGCCCCCGGCCTGCGACTCGGCTGGCTGCTGGTGCCTCAGGCCTGGGCCGAGGAGGTGGTGGAGCGCAAGCGGACCATGGACCTCGGTCATCCGTCGCTCGACCAGGCGCTGTTCGCCCGGTTCCTGGAGCACGGCGACTACGACCGTCAGCTGCGCCGCTGCCAGCGCGCGTACCGCGAGCGGCGCGACGCCCTGGTCGCCGCGCTCGCCGAGCACTTCCCCGGGGCCGAGGTGTCCGGCATCGCGGCGGGCCTGCACGTGATCGCCTCACTGCCCGCCCGTTACGGACCGAGCCGGCGGTTCCTCGCCCGCGTGGCCGAGGCGGGAGTGGCGGTACGGCCGCTAGGGCATTACGGCCACGCGGACGAGGAGGGTGAACAGGACAAGGGCGTGCGCCTGGTGCTGGGGTACGCGCACGTGCCTCCCGCGCGCATCCACGAGGGCGTACGGCTGATGGCGCAGGCCGTCAGAGGCTGACCGCGCAGCTCACCGCCGGGTGCCGCGCAGGCCACCGCCGCGTGCGCGCCCCGCCCACCGCCGCGTGCCGCGCAGGCCCCGGCCGCGTGCGCGCCCCCACCGTCGCGTGCGCACGCCGTCCACCGCCGGGTGCGCGCCGCCCCGACCACCTCCCCCTGGACACGCCGTGCCCGCGTCAGCGATTCGTCGTACCCGCGATCGGTTGTTCACTTGGTATTCGCGTGCGAGCCGTGCCGTCCGAGTAGTTGTGGCTGCGCACACCGGCCGGATCCCGTCCCTGGAGGCGCATCCATGTCACATCGTCCGTTCCCCGGCCGCCGCGCCCTGCTGCGCGGCTCCCTCGCGGCCTCGGCGGCCCTGACCCTGCCCACCGCCCTCGGGGCGGCGCCCGCCTTCGCCCGGTCCGGGCGCCCGCAGGCGCGGTGGGGCGTGCAGACGGGCGACGTGACCCGTGACTCGGGACTGGTGTGGGTGCGGTCCGACCGTCCGGCCCGGATGATCGTCGAGACGTCGGCGACCGAGTCGTTCCGCAACCCGCGCAGATGGCACGGCCCGCTGCTCGGCCCGGACACGGACCTCACCGGCACGACCCGGCTGCGCGGCCTGCCGTCCGGGGAGCAGATCCACTACCGGGTGCTGCTCGCCGACCCCGACGACCCGCGCCGTACCGGCGAGCCGGTCGCCGGCACGTTCCGTACGGTGTCCGCGCGGCGGCGGAACGGGGTGCGGTTCGTGTGGTCGGGTGACCTCGCCGGGCAGGGCTGGGGCATCAACCCGGACATCGGGGGATACCGGATCTTCGACGCGATGGCCCGGCTCGACCCGGACTTCTTCCTGTTCAGCGGTGACACCATCTACGCCGACGGACCCATCGCCCCGACCGCGACGCTCCCCGACGGCCGCGTCTGGCGGAACGTCACCACCGAGGAGAAGTCCAAGGTCGCCGAGACGCTCGCCGAGTTCCGCGGCAACTTCCGCTACAACCTGCTCGACGAGAACCTGCGGCGGTTCAACGCCCAGGTACCCTCCATCGTGCAGTGGGACGACCACGAGGTGCGCAACAACTGGTACCCGGGACAGCGCATCGCGGAGACCGACACCCGCTACACGGAGAAGAGCGTCGACGTGCTGGCGGCCCGGGCCCGGCGGGCCTTCAGCGAGTACTTCCCGATGTCGACGCTGCGTCCGGGTGCCCGTGAGGGCCGGGTGTACCGGGTGCTGCGGCAGGGCCCGCTGCTGGACGTGTTCGTGCTGGACATGCGGACGTACCGCAACGCCAACTCCCCCGGCGACCAGACCGTCGACCCGCAGGGCATCCTCGGACGCGAGCAACTGGAGTGGCTGAAGCGGGAGCTGGCGCGGTCGCGGGCGGTGTGGAAGGTGATCGCCGCCGACATGCCGATCGGGCTCGTCGTGCCCGACACCGGCGAGGGGCGCAAGCACGTCGAGGCGGTGGCGCAGGGCGACCCGGGGGCGCCGCTCGGGCGGGAGCTGCAGATCGCCGAGCTGCTGCGGTTCATCAAGCACCGGCGGATCACGGGCACGGTGTGGCTGACGGCCGATGTGCACCACACGTCGGCCCAACACTACCAGCCGTCGCGGGCGGCGTTCGGCGACTTCGAGCCGTTCTGGGAGTTCGTCTCCGGGCCGCTGAACGCCGGCGCCTTCCCCGCCAGCGCGCTCGACGACACCTTCGGTCCGGAGCGGGTGTTCGTGAAGGCACCGACCGCCGCGAACGTGTCGCCGGCCGAGGGGTACCAGTTCTTCGGCGAGGTCGACATCGACGGCGGCAGCGGAGAGTTGACGGTGCGGATGCGGGAACAGGACGGCACGGTGCTGTTCACCAAGACGCTGCGGCCGGGACTGGCCGGACAGTAGCGCAGCAAATCGGACAAAAGAACTCTTTACTCGCCGGTCACAGTGAGTTCGTGATCACGAAACACGAATCCTTCACAGTGGTGTGCATGAGTCGAGACATGTCTGAAGTGACGCACACCCGGCAGGGACTGGCGAAACTCGCGGCCCGCGGCACGGCCGCCTTCCACACATGGTGGGCACGCCGCCACGGTCACGCACCGCCGGTGTCCGATACCGGCGGTGCCCGGCCGGCGTCCGCGGAAGCCGGGCACAGCACGCTGTGGCGGATGCGGACGACGGTGCGCGACGAGCCGGGCTCACTGGCCGCGCTGTGCGCGGCGCTCGCCGGGCACGGGGTCGACATCCTGAGCCTGCAGACGCATCCGCTCGGCGACGGCGTGGTGGACGAGTTCCTGCTGCGCGCCCCGGCCGACCTGGACGGCCACGACCTCACGGACGCGGCCTCGGGCGCCGGCGGCTGGGACACCTGGATCGAGCGGGCCGACGCCCACGATCTGGTGGACGCCCCGACCCGAGTGCTGGGCCTGGCCGCCCGCACCGCCACGGACGCGGCTGAACTGCCGCTGGCGCTGAGGCAGTTGCTGGGGCGGTGCACCATCCGCTCGCTGCCCGCCGCGCCTGCCTTCGGCCACCGGGCGCCGCAGAGCGGGCCGGTGGAGGGGGCCCTGGAGGACACGGTGATGCGGCTGCGCGCCCCGGAGGGCGGCGTGATCATCGTGGAGCGGCCGTATCTGCCGTTCACGCCCACCGAGTTCGCCCGCGCGCGGGCGCTGGTGGAGCTGGACGCACGGCTCGGCCCGCGGATCCCGCGCGGCCGGGACGTGCTCACCCTGCCCGAGGGCAGTGACATCACGGTGCGCCGGGCGGACACCCGTGACCTGGATGCCGCGTCGGAGATGCACGAGCGGTGCTCGGCACAGACGCTACGCCTGCGGTACCACGGTCCCGTCGGTGACGTGGACCGCTATCTGAGCCACCTGCTCAGCCCGCGCTTCGGCCGCACCCTCGCCGCGCAGACCGCGTCCGGCCGCATCGTCGGCCTCGGCCATCTGCTGTGGGACGGCGACGAGACCGAGGTCGCCCTGATCGTCGAGGACGCCTGGCAGCGCCGGGGCATCGGGGGTGAGCTGCTGTCCCGGCTGGTGGCGATGGCCGCCGAGGCGGGCTGCACCGACGTGTACGCGGTGACGCAGTCCTCCAACACCGGCATGGTCGCGGCGATGCGCGCCCTCGCCCTCCCCCTGGACTACCAGATCGAGGAAGGCACCCTCGTCATCACGGCCCGCCTGGACGGCGTGCGTCCGCACGGCGTGCCGGAGCGGCAGGACGGGGAACGCGTCAGCCGGCCGTAGCCCCGCCCGGCGCCGCACTGCCCCGCCCCGCCCTGTGACGGCCGTCCTCTCCCCCGGAGCGGGACGGCCGAGTCACCCGCGGGCCCGGCCTCAGCCCTGGGCCAGCGCCTCCTGGTGCGCCGACGGCCGGGCGGACTCCCCCAGCGCCCCGTCCAGGTCGGCCCACAGGTCCTCGACGTCCTCGAGACCGACCGAGAGGCGCAGCAGCCGGTCGCTCACGCCTGCTCCCCTGCGGTCGTCGGCGTCGACGATGCGGTGGCTGATGGACGCCGGGTGCTGGATGAGGGAGTCCACGCTGCCGAGGCTCACCGCCGGGGTGATCAGACGCACGCGCCGGATCACCTCGTGCGGGTCGCCGCTCACCTCGAAGGACACCATCGCCCCGCCGATGCGCGGGTAGTGCACGCGGGACACCCGCGGGTCGGCGGCGAGCCTGCGGGCGAGTTCGGCGGCGCCGGCGGAGGCGGCCCTCACCCGCACCGGCAGGGTGGACAGGCCCCGCAGCAGCAGATAGCCGGCCAGCGGGTGCAGGACGCCGCCCGTGGCGAAGCGGATCTGCCGCAGCTGCCCCGCGAACTCCTCGTCGCACGCCACCACACCCGCCAGCACGTCGCCGTGCCCGCCGAGGTACTTGGTGGCGCTGTGCAGCACCAGCCGCGCCCCGTGCTCGGCCGGGCGCTGGAGCACCGGCGTGGCGAAGGTGTTGTCCACCAGCAGCGGCACGGAACCGCAGGCGTGGGCGACGGCCCTGAGGTCGATCTCGGCGAGCGTCGGGTTCGCCGGTGACTCCACCAGCACCAGCCCGGTGTCGGGCCGCAGCGCGTCGGCGACACCGGCCGGATCGGTCCAGGTCACCTCCGAGCCGAGCAGCCCGGCGGTCAGCAGGTGGTCGCTGCACCCGTACAGGGGCCGTACGGCGACGACGTGCCGCAGGCCCATCGAGCCGCGAGCCAGCAGGACGGCGCTGAGGGCGGCCATGCCGCTGGCGAAGGCGACCGCCGCCTCGGTGCCCTCCAGGCGGGCCAGAGCGGTCTCGAAGCGGGCGACGGTCGGGTTGCCGAGCCGCCCGTAGACGGGCGGCCCGTCCGGTTCGGCGCCGGTGGCGGCGAACGCGTCGATGCGGGCGGCCTCGCCGCGGCTGTCGTACGAGGGGTAGGTGGTCGACAGGTCGATCGGCGGGGCGTGCAGTCCCTGGCCGGCGAGGTCGTCGCGGCCGGCGTGCACGGCTTCGGTGGCCAGCGCTCGCGATGTGCGCGGTGAACGCGGTGTGCGCGTGTCCATGCCCAGATCCATGAAGGGAAGGGTGAACACCGGCCGGGCGGGCGGGGTGGAGGACCGTGTTACGTTCGGCCCATGGCCGAAACTGTCGTACTGGATCCGGTGGACCTTCATCTGCTGCGGCTGTTGCAGAACGACGCCCGGACGACGTACCGGGATCTGGCCGCGCAGGTGGGGGTCGCGCCGTCTACGTGTCTGGACCGGGTGACCCGGCTGCGCCGTTCCGGCGTGATCCTCGGGCACCGGCTGAAGCTGGATCCGGCCAAGCTGGGGCGGGGGCTCCAGGCGCTGCTGTCCGTGCAGGTGCGGCCGCACCGGAGGGAGCTGGTCGGGCCGTTCGTGGAGCGTATCCGGGCGCTGCCGGAGTCGCTGACCGTGTTCCATCTGACCGGCCCGGACGACTATCTCGTGCATGTCGCGGTCGCGGACATGGCGGATCTGCAGCGGCTGGTGCTGGACGAGTTCACCGCGCGGCGGGAGGTGGCGCGGGTGGAGACCCGGCTGATCTTCCAGCAGTGGGACTGCGGACCGCTGTTGCCGCCTTCGCCCTCGGCTCAATCCGGGTGACGTGCGGCGGGGCGCGTACCAGGATGGTCCGCATGTCACAGACCAACAACGCGCTGCCCCGCGAAGTCGCCGACGGCTACGTCGACGAGCTCATCGCCCTCGACCCGGTGACCGGTACCTACCTCGGTGTGAAGGAGAGTTCCTCGCGGCTTCCCGATCTCTCGCCGGCGGGCCAGGAGGCCCTGGCGGAGCTCCAGCGGGCCACGCTGGCACGGCTGGACGAGGCCGAGCGCCGCCCCGGTGCGGACAGCGACATCGAGCGCCGCTGCGCCCGGCTGCTGCGGGAGCGGCTCACCGCCGAACTCGCCGTGCACGAGGCCGACGAGGGCCTGCGGTCGGTGGGCAACCTCGGGACCGTCGCCCACTCGGTGCGCGAGGTGTTCACGGTGACGCCGGCCCAGACGGAGGAGGACTGGGCGGCGATCGCCGAGCGGCTGCGCGCGGTGCCGGGCGCGCTGGCCGGCTACCGCGAGTCGCTGGAGCTGGGGCTGGACCGCAAGCTGTACGCGGCTCCGCGCCCGACCGCCACGTTCGTCGGGCAGCTCACCGAGTGGGCCGACACGGGTGAGGGCCGGGGCTGGTTCGAGGACTTCGCGTCGGCGGGACCCGAGGCGCTGCGCGCGGAGCTGGACGAGGCCGCGCGGGGGGCGACCGCGGCGGTGGTGGAGCTGCGCGACTGGATGCGCGACGTGTACGCGCCCGCGGTGGAGGGCGCCCCGAACACGGTCGGGCGGGAGCGGTACGGCCGCTGGGCCCGCTACTTCAACGGCACCGACCTCGACCTGGACGAGGCGTATGCCTACGGCTGGTCGGAGTTCCATCGCATCCTCGGCGAGATGAAGAAGGAGGCCGAGAAGATCCTGCCGGGCGCCGAGACGCCGTGGGTGGCGCTGGCGCACCTCGACGAGCACGGCCGGCACATCGAGGGCGTGGACGAGGTCCGGGACTGGCTGCAGGGCCTGATGGACCAGGCGATCGAGTCGCTGGACGGCACCCACTTCGAACTCGCCGAGCGGGTACGGAAGGTGGAGTCGCACATCGCTCCGCCGGGCAGTGCGGCGGCGCCGTACTACACGCCCCCGTCGGAGGACTTCTCCCGCCCGGGGCGCACCTGGCTGCCGACCATGGGCCTGACCCGCTTCCCGGTCTACGACCTGGTCTCGACCTGGTACCACGAGGGTGTCCCCGGTCATCACCTCCAGCTCGCGCAGTGGGTGCACGTGGCGGAGAACCTCTCCCGCTACCAGGCGTCCGTCGGCATGGTTAGCGCCAACGCCGAGGGCTGGGCGCTGTACGCGGAGCGGCTGATGGACGAACTGGGCTTCCTGACGGACGCGGAGGAGCGGCTCGGGTACCTCGACGCCCAGATGATGCGGGCGGCGCGCGTGATCGTCGACATCGGCATGCACCTGGAGCTGGAGATCCCGGCGGACTCGCCGTTCCACCCGGGTGAGCGCTGGACGCCGGAGCTGGCGCAGGAGTTCTTCGGGGCGCACAGCAGCCGTCCCGCGGACTTCGTGGAGAGCGAGCTGACCCGGTATCTGACGATCCCGGGTCAGGCGATCGGTTACAAGCTGGGCGAGCGGGCCTGGCTGCTGGGCCGGGAGAAGGCCCGGCAGCGGCACGGCGACGCCTTCGACCTCAAGGCCTGGCACATGGCGGCGCTGTCGCAGGGCTCGCTGGGCCTGGACGACCTGGTGGACGAGCTGGCCGCGCTGTAGGGCTCGTCAACGGCGGAACCCTCCCTCGGAGTTGATCACCTGACCGGTGACCCAGTCCGCCTCGTCCGTGGCCAGCCACGCGATGAGGCGGGCGGGGTCGTCGGGCATGCCCCAGCGCCCGGCGGGGAACATCGCCGCGATGGCCTCGTAGTCCTCGCCGGTCATGTAGTCGGTGTCGACCGGGCCGGGGTTGACGGTGTTGACGGTCACCGCCTGCTCGGCGAGGGTGGTCGCCAGTGAGCGGGTGATGGAGGCGAGGGCGCCCTTCTGCAGCGCGTAGGCGATCTCGCCGGGCATGCCGCCCGCGATGTCCTGGCCGGAGGTCATCATCACCACCCGGCCGCCCGGCGTGCGCGGCTCCAGGGTGGCCCGGTGGCGGGCGTACGCCTGGACGAGCAGCAGGACCGAACGGGTGTCGACGGCCCAGTGGGCGTCGAGCATGGCGGCGTCGATGGTGTCGAGGTCGCCGTCGCTGCCGCTGAGGGCGTGGTTGGCGACGAGGATGTCGAGCCGCCCGCCGAGGGCGCCGGCGGCGCGGTCGAGGAGTTCGGCGGGCGCGGCAGGGTCGGCGAGATCGCCCGGCCCGGCGGCCACGCGGGCCTCCGGATCGCCGAGCGCCTCGGTGACGGACGCGATCACGTCCTCGACGCGGTCGGCGCCCCAGGGCATGGCGGCGTCGTGCGGCACGTGGTGGTGCAGGTACACGCTCGCTCCGTAGGCGGCGAGGCGGCGGGCCACGGCGTGCCCGATGCCGCCGCGGCGGCTGGCCCCGGTGACCAGCGCGGTCCGCCCGCGCAGCGGCAGGGGGTCACGGCGGAGGGCTTCGGGGGTGGGGTGCGGAAGTCGGGGCATGGTTGCCCATGATGGGCTGCGCGGGGCTCCGGCGCACGCCGATATCAGCCGGCGCCTCTGGGACCGTCGGCAGCGGTCGCGGCGTGGGCGCGTTCCCCGGCCGGCCGTTCGCCGCCGTCGGCCGTGGCTTCTCAGCTGCGGGTCCGTTGTGGCTGGTCGCGCAGTTCCCCGCGCCCCTGTCGGGGCGCTTCACTCATCGCCCAAGGGAAGCGGACCACGCCCTCGGCGTCGACCGAGGCCTGCGCCACCACGGGATCCCTGTCCGCGCCTACGGTTCAGCAGCCGCAGTCGCTGCTGTCCACCGGGCCGGTGAGCGGGTCGCGGTCGCGCTGCTCGCGGCCCTGCCAGGTGTCGTACGCGAAGCCCTCGCGGACCCAGTACTCGAAGCCGCCGAGCATCTCCTTGACCTGGTAGCCGAGTTCGGCGAGGGCGAGAGCGGCACGGGTGGCGCCGTCGCATCCGGGGCCCCAGCAGTACGCGACCACCGGCACCGACTTGTCCAGCAGTTCCTCGGCCTGCTCGGGAATCAGCGCCGTGGGCAGGTGGACGGCGCCGGGGACGTGGCCCTGGTCCCAGGACTCGGTGGAGCGGGAGTCCACCAGGACGAATCCGGTGTCGCCGTCGGCGGCGAGCGCGGCGGCCACGTCGGAGACGTCGGTGTGGAAGGCGAGCCGGGACCGGAAGTGCGCGGCGGCCGCGGCCGGGGAGGCGGGGGCGACACGCAGGACGGGGTTCGCAGTGGTCGTCGTCATGGACAAGAACCTACGGCCCTTGATCCACTCCATGAAGTGAGATTCCCCGGCGTTCGGCTTGATCGACCGGGGATTTCCCTGCTACTTCTCGGGGATGACCGCGTATTCCCCGGACGCCACGGACTGGCGCATCCTCGACGTCCTCCAGCGCGACGGCCGGACCGGCTTCGCCGAACTGGCCCGTGCCGTCTCCATGTCCGCGAGTGCGGTCACGGAGCGGGTGCGCCGCATGGAGGAGGCGGGCGTCATCCGGGGCTACACGGCCGTGGTGGACCCGGAGCGGCTGGGCCTGCCCATCCTGGCGTTCGTCCGGCTGCGCTATCCGACCGGCAACTACAAGCCGTTCCACGACCTCGTCGCCGTGACGCCCGAGATCCTGGAGGCGCACCACGTCACGGGCGACGACTGCTTCGTCATCAAGGTCGCCGCCCGCTCCATGCGGCATCTGGAGGAGGTGTCGGGCCGCATCGCGGGGCTCGGCTCGGTGACCACGAGCGTGGTCTACTCGTCCCCGCTCCCCCGCCGCCCCCTGGGACGCTGAGCGTGCTCAGCCGGTCCCGCGCTGCCGTAGCACCGAGCCCGACCGCCCCTTGACGACCTCCAGTTGGGCGTGGATGCGCCGCCGCAGATCGGCGACATGGCTGACGATGCCCACGCTGCGGTCGCGTTCGCGCAGGGAGTCCAGCACGTCCAGCACCTCGTCCAGGGTCTGGTCGTCGAGGCTGCCGAAGCCCTCGTCGATGAACAGGGTGTCCAGGCGCACCCCGCCGGCCTCGTCGGTGACGACGTCCGCGAGCCCGAGAGCGAGGGCGAGGGACGCGAAGAACGTCTCACCGCCGGACAGCGTCGAGGTGTCCCGCTCCCTGCCGGTCCAGGCGTCGACCACGTGCAGGCCGAGGCCGCTGCGACCGCGCCCGGTGCGGTCGTCGGAGTGCACCAGGGTGTAGCGGCCGGACGACATGCGCTGCAGCCGTACGGTCGCTGCGGCGGCGACCTGTTCCAGCCGGGCCGCCAGCACGTACGACTCCAGCCGCATCTTGCGCTCGTTGTCCGCGGCCGTACCGGCGGCGAGGCCCGCCATGCGCGCGACGCGGTCGTGCTCCTCGCGCAGCGGCGCAAGCCGCCGTATCGAGGCGGCCACGCGGGCGGAGAGCTGGTCCAGCTCGGTACAGCGGCGGGCGGCGGCGTCGCGGGCGGAGGCAGCCGCACGCACCCGCCGGTCCGCTTCCTCGGCGGCGCGCTGCGCGGAGACCACATCGGCGGGCGGCCGCGCGGCCGCGGCGACGGTCTCGGGCTCGGCGAGGACCGCGCGCACCGCGGCCTCCTCGTGCTGCCAGGCGTCCAGGCGGCGCTGGAGTTCGCGATGGGCCACATCGTCGAGGAGGGCGTCCGCGGCGGCCTGCGGGGTGTCGAAGCCGGCCCTGAAGGCGGCGTCGGCGAGCCGGGCGTCGGCGGTCTTGAGCCGCTGGGCGGTGTCGTCGGCGGCACGGGCGGCGTCGGCGGCGTCGGTGAGCCGGGCGACGCTCTCCTCCAGCTGGGCGGCGCGGGCGGCCACACTGTGCGCCTCTCCCCGCGCCTGGGCCAGCTCCTGCTCCAGCACGGACCGTTCACGCTCCAGCCGCTCCCGGTGCCCCACCCGGGCGGCGGTCCGGACGGCGGCGTCACGCTGGGCCGAGACCCGCAGCGCGTGCTCGTGCTCCGCCTGGCGCAGCCGCTCCTGCGCGGAGTGCAGGGCCGAGGCGGCGCCGCGGGCCTGCGCGTACGCCCGCTCCAACTCGTCGAGCGCGTGAGCCAGTTGCTCGGTCGGGGTGTCCCCGGCCTCCGCCCCGGCGGCGGCCAGTGCCTCGCGCACGAGGCCGAGGCGCCGCTCGTCCTCGGCGCGGAGTTCCTCGGCGCGCTGGTACGCGGCCAGCGCTCTTTCCTCCGCCGCCCGGTCGACGTGTCCGGCGTCCTTGCGGGCGGGGGCGGGGTGGTCGGTGGACCCGCACACCGCACAGGGCTCACCGTCGGTGAGGGAGGCGGCCAGTTCGGCGGCGATGCCGTTGAGCCGCTGTTCCTTGAGGTCCAGCCAGTGCGTGCGGGCCTGGACGGCGCGCTCCGCCGAGGCGAGTGCCCGGCGCTGGGCGTCCTCGGTGTCGGCGGCGAGCTCGTCGCGCTGCCGGGCCGCGGCGAGCCTGCGGCGGGCGGGTTCACGGCGCTCGGCGAGCTGTTCGGCCCTGGCCGCGGCCTGCTGGGCGGAGTCGATGGCGGCCTGGAGGGCGGTCCGGGTCTCCTCCCAGCCCGCGAGCCAGGTCTCGGCGTCCTGGAGGATCTCCTCGTCGGCGCGCTCCTGTCGGTCCAGGCCGGCGCGCTCCTCGAGGAGTTCGGCGAGTCTGCGCTCGGCTCGGCGGGCGGACTCAAGACCGCCCAGTTCCTCGGCGGCGCGGCGGGCGGCGACCGCGAGCCCTGCCGCGCCCGCGTCCACGAGGTCGGCCGGGAGCAGGGCACGCGCGCGTGTCTCGGCGTCCGTCGCGCGCCGGTGCTCGGCGTCGGCGGACTCCCGCAGTTCCAGGGCGGGGGCGACCGCCTCGGCCTTGCGGGCCCGCTCCATGCGCCGCTGCGCCTCCTGGTGGGCGCCGGCCCGCTCCTCGAGGCGGGCGGCCCGCTCCCGTGTCTCGGCGAACCGCCGTTGCAGCCGGTCCTGTTCGCGGGCCTCGTCCAAGGCGCGGTCGGCGGCGGCCCGGGCGGACTCGGCGGCGGCGAGGCGGCTGTGGGCGACGGTGAGCTGCTCGCGGGCGGTGCTGCGGGCGACGGCGGCGGCGCTCAGCACGGCATCGGCGAGCCCGGGGTCGCCGGGCGCCAGGTCGGGCAGCTCCATGGACTCGCCCGCGGCCTGCTGCATGCGGTGGGCGTCGGCGAGCAGGGCGGCGTCGCCGTCGCGCACCTGGGTCTCGGTGGCGCGTCGGCGCTCGGCGAGGCGCTTCTCGACCTCGGCGAAGCGGCGGGTGTCGAAGAGCCGGCCGAGGAGCCTGCCGCGCGCTTCGGCGTCGGCGCGCAGAAAGCGCGCGAAGTCGCCCTGGGGCAGCAGCACGACCTGGCAGAACTGCTCGCGGCTCATGCCGAGCAGCTGGGTGATCTCCTCGCCGACCTCCTGGTGCGAGCGGCTGAGGTCCTTCCAGGTCCCGGCCGCCGCGTCCCACTCGCGCAGCCAGGTCTGAGCCTTGTCGAGGGTGGTGCCGGTGCCGCGTTTCTTGGGGCGCTCCCAGGGCGGCTGCCGGGTGATCTCCAGTCGGCGCCCGGCGACGGTGAGTTCCAGGGTGACGCCGGTGCGGGTGGCGGGGGCGGCGTGGTCGCTGCGCAGGGTCATGCCCTGGGCGGTCTGCCGGGCGCCGGGGACGGAGCCGTACAGCGCGTAGCACACGGCGTCCAGGACGGAGGTCTTTCCGGCGCCGGTGGGGCCGTGCAGCAGGAAGAGTCCGGCCGCGGACAGCTCGTCGAAGTCGACGCTCTGGGAGCCGCCGAAGGGGCCGAAGGCGGTGATGTCCAGGCGGTGCAGCCTCACCGGGCCACCTCCTTGCGGGCGTCGTCCGCGCGCACGGCGTCGATGGCGTCCCGGAGCACGGCCTGTTCCCGCTCGTCGGGTGCGGCGCCGCGGACATGGGCCACGAAGTCCTCCGCGATCTGCTGGTCGCTGCGGCCGGCGAGGCGGCGGGCGTAGGACACCTCGGGGTCGTCCGGGGCGTGCTCGGGAGCGAAGACGAGGCTGAGGGTGTGCGGGAAGCGCTCGGTGAGCCGGGCCATGGGGTCGGCGGGGCGGACCGGGTCGGTGAGGGTGGCCTCGACCCAGGCCTGCTCGTGCCGGGTGAGCGCGGGGTCGGCGAGCAGCTCCTCCAGGGTGCCGCGGATCCGGGCGAGCGGTCGGGGCACCGGGCAGTCGACGCGCTCTGCGGTGACGGCTCCATCCGCGTCGAGGTCGACGAGCCACATGCTCTTGCGGTGGCCTGCCTCGGAGAAGGAGTAAGCCAGAGGGGAGCCGGAGTAGCGGACCCGTTCGCTGAGGGTCTGGCAGCCGTGGAGGTGTCCGAGCGCCACGTAGTCGACGCCGTCGAACACGCCGGCGGGTACGGCCGCGACGCCGCCGACGGTGATGTCCCGTTCGCTGTCGCTGGCCTCGCCGCCGGTGACGAAGGCGTGCGCGAGGACGACGCTGCGGGTGCCGGACGGCCGGGCGGCGAGGTCGGCGCGGACGCGGTCCATGGCGGCGGCGAGCACCGCCTCGTGGCCCGCTTTCTCGACTCCGAACTCGTCCTTGACCAGGGCCGGTTCGAGATACGGCAGCCCGTAGAAGGCGACGTCCCCGTGGCTGTCGGACAGCACCACCGGGGTGCCGCACGCGGACGGTTCCGTGCGCAGGTGGATGCCCGCGCGTCCGATGAGCCCGGCGCCGACGCCGAGGCGGCGGGCGGAGTCGTGGTTGCCGGAGATCATCACGGTCGGCACGCCGAGGTCGGCGAGGCGGTGCAGGGCGTCGTCGAACAGCTCGACCGCGGCGAGCGGCGGCACCGCGCGGTCGTACACGTCTCCCGACACGACCACCGCGTCGACCTCGTGCTCACGCACGGTGGTGACGAGGTGGCCGATGAACTCGGCCTGGGCACCGAGCATGCCGACCCGGTGGAACGCCCGGCCGAGGTGCCAGTCGGAAGTGTGCAGCAGTCTCATGATCCCCGAGACTAACGGCCGGGTCTGACATCACGGGCGGTTACTCCCGTATCGCTCCGTCATGACCGCCTGGACACCGGGGCGTTATGCCCACTGGTGAACGAAATACGCCAAAACGGGACTCATGCGTCCCCGTACGCCTCCCCGCCCAGTTCGAACCGGGCCGTCCCGGCGGTCGCGTCGGCCAGCCAGGCGCGGAAGGCGTCCACGTCGGCGTCGGGGAGGCCGATCTCGATGGTGACGTGTTCGCCGTAGCGCACGTCGCGCACCTCGCGCCCGGTGGAGCGCAGGTCGTTCTGCACCTTGCCGGCCCGCTGGTGGTCGACGGTCACCGTGGCCAGGCGGAAGCGGCGCCGGGTGATCGTGCCGAGGGCATCGAGCGCCTCGCCGACCGCGCCGCCGTAGGCGCGGATGAGGCCGCCCGCGCCGAGCTTGACGCCGCCGTAGTAACGGGTGACGACGGCGACGACGTACCGCATGTCGCGGCGCAGCAGCATCTGCAGCATGGGCACGCCCGCGGTGCCGCCCGGCTCGCCGTCGTCACTGGCCTTCTGTACGGAGGCGTCGGCACCGATGACGTACGCCCAGCAGTTGTGCGTGGCGTCGGCGTGCTCCTTGCGCACGGCGGCGATGAACTCCTGCGCCTCCGCCTCGCTGGCGGCCGGGGCGAGGGCGCACAGGAAGCGGGAGCGGTTGATCTCGGTCTCGTGCACACCCGCGCGCGCGACGGTGCGGTACTCGTCCTGCATCGGGCCAGCCTATGCTCCGGTGCGCGGGCGGGCCGCGCCGGCCAGGGGACGCCTCTGCGGACGCTCCCTAGTGCCCGGAGCCCCGGGGGACGGTCACCGACGTGAGGAGTGCGCCGCCGGGGGTCAGGTCACGCCAGGCGGTGCCGCGCCAGGAGAGGACGGCGACGGCCGAGGTCGGGAACTTGGTGCGGACGCGGTCCAGGGTGTCGTCCAGGCCGTCGCCCGCCAGGGTCAGGATCAGGTCCTCCAGGCCGGGGTTGTGGCCGACCAGCAGGAGCGTCTCGATCTCCGCGGGCACCTCGTGCACCACGGCCAGCAGGTCGTGGACGCCGGCGCCGTACAGGCGCGGGTCGTATCGGACCGGCGGGGGTGTGCCCCACTGGGCGGCGGCCAGTTCCCAGGTGCGGCGGGCGCGTACGGCGGTGGAGCACAGCGCGAGGCCGGGGAGCATGTCCGCCTCGGCCAGCGCCCGACCGGCGGCGGGGGCGTCCCTGAGCCCGCGTGGGGCGAGGGGGCGTGCGTGGTCGGGGACGCCCTGCGGGCGGGCGGACTTGGCATGGCGCAGCACGACCAGGTGGCGCAGCGGTCCCGCCCCGGCGCGCTCGATCATGCCGGGGATCCCAGGTCGCGGGTGAGGTCCACGCCGAGCAGCCGGTCGGCGTAGGCGTACGTCTCGAAGCGGGCGCCGTCCGGGATGTCGGGGGCGCTCGCCACCTCGCGCAGGACGTGGAGCACTCCGGGTACGTCCAGATCGTTCTCCCACGCGCTGCGCAGGTCGGCGCGCACCGGGTCCGGGATGGGCCGCGACGGGTGGTGGGCCCAGGCGGCGACCGCGCTGCGCCAGTCGGCCAGGGTGTCGGCGGCGGTGCGCAGGGGCTCCGGGCCGAGCCGTAGGGGTGTGGCCCTGGGGTGGGCGAGCAGGGCCAGGCGCAGGGCGGTGGGGTCGGTGCCGTCGGGTGCGCCGGGCGACCCGTGGACGGGAGCCACGGCGACGCGCACCCCCTCGGGTGCCGTGGTGTCGTCGTCCGCGACGACGTGCAGGACCTGGGCCTCGCCCAGACCGGTGCCGGCGTCCCGCTCGTCCTCGAACGGCCGGACACCGAGGGCGGCGCCCGCCGCGCGCAGTTCCGCCTGCTGCGACGAGCCGGAGAGCATCGCCCACACGGGGGTGCCGCCGAGTTCCAGGGCACGCACCAGGAGGTCGGCGACGAGCAGCACCCGCAGGTTCGTCGGGTCGAACCCCTGGGTGCGGGCCTCGACACGGGTCAGGCCCCGCCGGGCGGGGGCGGCGTCCACAAGCTCGCCGGTTCGGGCGTCGGTGATGCGCAGCACGAGCCGAGCGTAGGCGCGCGACCGCCCGCACCCAGTCATCTCGCACGGTTTTTCGAGGGGTCGTGGCGGGACGCGACGGGGCGGTCGCGGTGGTCGAGCGGGAATCACCGCGTACCGTGCGCCGTTGTGGGAGGGGAACAGCTCTTCCACGACTCATGACGTCCCAGGAGGCCGACGGTGTACGGCGACGAGGCAACGGTCCGCAAGATCCTCACCGAGCTCGGCGACACCTGGGCCGTGGTGGGCCTGTCGACGAACCGGCAGCGCGCGGCGTACGGCGTCGCCCAGGTGCTGCAGAGGTTCGGCAAGCGCGTGATACCCGTGCATCCGAAGGCCGAGACGGTGCACGGCGAGCAGGGCTACGCCTCCCTCGCCGACATCCCCTTCCCCGTGGATGTCGTGGACGTGTTCGTCAACAGTGACCTCGCCGGTGCCGTCGCGGACGAGGCGGTCGCCAAGGGCGCCGACGCGGTGTGGTTCCAGCTCGGCGTCGTCGACGAGGCGGCCTACGAGCGGACCCGCGCGGCGGGCCTGGAGATGGTGATGGACCGCTGCCCGGCGATCGAGATCCCCCTGCTCCCGTAACCGCGGCCCCGGCCCTTCGCGAAGGCGTCCCCAACCCTCCGCGCCCCCGCCATAATGACCCGGTGACCCAGACGCCCCCCACCCTCAACTCCCCTTCCCGGCAACGGTTTCCGGTCGTGGTCGTGGGCGCCGGGCCGGCCGGTCTCACCGTCGGCAACATCCTGCGGGCCGCCGGTGTGGACTGTCTGGTCCTGGAGGCCGAGACCCGGGAGTTCATCGAACGGCGGCCCCGCGCCGGCGTGCTCGAGGAGTGGGCCGTGCGCGGCCTGGAGCAGCGGGGACTGGCGCGCAATCTGCTGGAGCGGGCCGAGCGGCACACCGCCTGCGAGTTCCGCTTCGACGGGGAGCGGTACCGGTTCTCCTATCAGGAACTGACGGGCAGTCATCACTGGGTCTATCCACAGCCGTTGCTGGTGACGGACCTGGTGCGCGAGTACGCGGACGAGCGCGGCGGAGGGATCCGGTTCGGCGTGCGGGACGTACGACTGCACGACCTGGACAGCGAGGGGCCGTCGGTCTCGTACGTCTGCCCGGAGACGGACCGGCGGGAGGTCGTGGAGTGCGACTTCGTCGCCGGCTGCGACGGGGCCCGCGGGGTGAGCCGGGCCGCGCTGCCGCCGGGGCGGGCGCGGATCGCCCGGCACGACTACGGCATCGGCTGGCTGGCGTTGCTCGCCGAGGCGCCGCCGTCCGCCGACTGCGTACTGTTCGGCTGTCACCCGGACGGATTCGCCGGTCAGATGCCGCGCAGCCCCCAGGTGACCCGCTACTACCTCCAGTGCCCGCCCGGTGACGACCCGGAGAACTGGCCGCACGAGCGCGTATGGGCCGAGCTTCGGCGCCGCCTCGGCGCGGACGGTGCCGCCCCGCTGACCGAGGGCCCGCTGATCGAGAAGCGCGTGCTGGACATGCACGACTACGTCGCCGAGCCGATGGTGCACGGCCGGCTCTTCCTGGCCGGGGACGCGGCGCACCTGGTGGCACCGATCGCCGCGAAGGGCATGAATCTCGCCCTGCACGACGCCTTTCTGCTCGGTGACGCGCTGGCCGCGCGGCTGACGAAGGGCGACGACGACGGGCTGGCCGAGTACGAGCAGGCGTGTCTGCGCAGGGTGTGGGACTACCAGGAGTTCTCGCAGTGGCTGTCCGAGCTGTTCCACGGCAGCGCGGCGGGTGACCCGTTCCGCGCGGGCACCACGCTGGCCCGCCTGCGGCGCCTGTTCACCTCCCGCACGGCCGCGGCGGCCTTCGCGGAGCAGTACCTGGGTACGGCCGCGCGATACTGAGCGGCGATGCCCCGCGGCGGTCAGTCGTGCGGCGGGCGGTCGCTGAGCCGGTGGTCCGCCACGTTCAGCGCCTCGTCCACCAACCGGCGCAGATGACCGTCGCGCAGCGAGTAGATCACCCGGCGGCCGTCCTTGCGGGTGTCCACCAGTCCCGCGAGGCGCAGCCGAGCCAGATGCTGGCTGACCGCGGGCCGCGCCGCCCCGCAGACCTCCGTGAGGGTGGTGACATCGGCCTCCTCCGAGCTCAAGGCGTGCAGCAGGGTCAGCCGGGTGCGGTCACCGAGGAGGGCGAGGAGTTCCGCGGCGAGCGCGAACTGTTCCTCGCCGGGAGTGCGTGGGTGCGCATCCTGCGCAGGTGACAGGTGCATGCGTGCGCTCATACGCACATAATGGCGCCGTGGGCGGCATCGCGTCCACCTCGCGCACCGGAAGGGGCCCCACGTGAGCGACCGACACGATCACCACGACGAGCCCGGGCACCACCACCGGCACGGGCACCATGACCAGCACGGGCACCCGCACCAGCTCGGCCACGGAGCCGGGCGGGCCTCCCTGCGGCATCGTCTCGGCCATCTCCTCGCCCCGCACTCCCACGAGACCGCGGACAAGGTGGACCGTGCCCTGGAGTCCTCCGCGCGCGGCATGCGCGCCCTGTGGGTGTCCCTGGCGGTGCTCGGGGTCACGGCGCTGGCGCAGGCGGTCGTGGTGGCCGTCTCCGGCTCGGTGGCGCTGCTCGGCGACACGGTGCACAACGCCGCGGACGCGCTCACCGCGGTACCGCTCGCGATGGCGTTCGTCCTCGGCCGCCGCGCGGCCACCCGCCGCTTCACCTACGGATACGGGCGGGCCGAGGACCTGGCGGGCCTGGTGATCGTGCTCACCATCGCCGCGTCCGCGGCCTTCGCCGGGTGGACGGCAGTGGACCGGCTTCTCGACCCGCGCCCCGTGCAGCACCTGCCGGCCGTCGCCGTCGCGGCGCTGGTGGGGTTCGCCGGCAACGAGTGGGTGGCCCGCTACCGCATCCGCGTCGGCCGGGCCATCGGCTCGGCCGCGCTGGTCGCCGACGGACTGCACGCCCGCACGGACGGGTTCACGTCCCTGGCCGTACTGCTGTCCGCCGGCGGCGCCGCTCTGGGGTGGCGGTTCGCCGACCCGGTCGTCGGGCTGGCGATCACGGCGGCGATCGTGCTGGTGCTGCGGGACGCCGCCCGGGAGGTGTTCCGGCGGGTGATGGACGCCGTCGACCCGGCGCTGGTGGACCGCGCCGAGCACGCCCTGGCGGGCGTGCCGGGCGTGCGCGGGGTCGGCGAGCTGCGGCTGCGGTGGATCGGGCACCGGCTGCGGGCGGAGGTGGCGGTCGTGGTGGACGGCGAGTCGACGGTGCGCGAGGCGCACCGCATCGCGGTCGACGCGGAGCACGCGTTGCTGCACGCCGTCCCCCGCCTCACGGCCGCGCTGGTCCACGCCGACCCGGAAGCGGCGCCGGGCGAGGCGGACCCGCACCGGGCGCTGGCCCACCACGCGACGGCGTAGAGCGGCCGTCAGATGCCGAGGCCCTCCAGGACGACCGCACCGGGCAGTTCCGCGAAGGCCTTGCCCGGGATCAGCAGTTTGCCGCGGCGGCGGCCGCTGCCGACGAGGACGTACGGCAGGTCGACGACCGCCGCGTCCACGAGCACGGGCCAGCCGTCCGGCAGGCCGAGCGGGGTGATGCCGCCGTACTCCATGCCCGTCTCCCCCGTCGCCGTGTCCATCGGGGCGAACGAGGCCTTGCGGGCGCCGAGTTGGCGGCGTACGGCGTTGTTGACGTCGACCCGGGTCGTGGACAGCACCACGCACGCCGCCAGCGTGGTCTCACCGCCCCGCTTGCCGGCCACGACCACGCAGTTCGCCGACCGCTCCAGCAGGTCCTGCCCGTAGTGCTCGACGAAGACGGCGGTGTCCGCCCAGCGCGGGTCCGTGTCCACGTAGAGGATCTGGTCGGCGGGCACGGTGCCGGTCCAGGTACGGACGGCGGCGGCGACCGGGGCGGTGAGCTCGTCGAGGCAGTCGGGGGCGGGGGTGGCGTGGTCGAAGTCTCCGATAGGTGCGCGCATGGCCGCACGGTAACCCACGTCAGTGGACGGGCGGCACCGAGACGGCCATCACCATCTCCATCGGCACGTCGCCCCGGTTGCCGTAGGTGTGGGGCGTGTTCGCCTCGAAGGACGCGCTCGCGCCCGTCGGGACGTGGTGCTCCACGCCGTCCACGGTGAGGGTCAGTTCGCCCGCGGTGACGTGCACCAGCTCGACGGTGCCCGCCGGGTGGGGGTCGGAGTCGCTGGACTCGCCCGGCATCAGCCGCCAGTCCCACATCTCCAGCGGGCCGGGGGCCTCGGTGCCGGCCAGCAGCCGGTTGAAGCTGCCGGCCTCGGTGTGCCACAGCCGTACGGCCTGGTCGGCGGGGACGATACGGACCTGCGGACCGCGCTCGTAGTCGAGCAGGGTGGGGACGCTGACGCCGAGCGCGTCACCGATCTTGACGATCGTGCCGATGCTGGGGTTGGTGCGGGCCTGCTCGATCTGGATGAGCATGCCACGGCTCACCCCCGCGCGGGCCGCGAGCGCGTCCAGGGTGAAGCCGCGCTCGGTGCGCCAGCGTTTGACGTTGCGCGCGAGGGACTGGGTCAGCAGGTCGAGGTCCGACACGATGGATCCGTTCGGTTCGCTTCCGTTCGAGGGCCGGCGGTGTACGGCAGTCCTACGGTGCGGAACGCAGTCCTACGGTGCAGAACTACGGTGGGGTGCACCTGGTTGTGCAGCGAACTGTACTGCGGTGCGTCCCCGTGGGGCGGGGTTCAGCCCTCGGGCTCCAGCGCCGCCAGCCGCTCCACGTCCGCCTCGTCGAGCTCCGACAGCGCCCGCAGCTGGTCCGGGGTGATCCCCGCCGGGATCGGCACCGGCGCGGGCGTGCGCAGGGGCGGCTGCCAGCCGTCGGCGGGAGTCCAGCGCCGTACGACACGGGCCGGGGCGCCCGCGACCACGGCGTGGTCGGGAACCGTGCCCCGGACCACCGCACCCGCGGCCACCACCACGTTCCGCCCGATCCGCGCACCCGGCAGGATCACCGCGCCGGTGCCGATCCAGCAGCCCGGTCCGATCTCCACCGGCTCCATCCGCGGCCACTGCTTGCCGATGGGCTCGTGCGGGTCGTCGTAGGAGTGGTTGGTGGAGGTGACGTAGACGTACGGACCGAAGTAGCAGTCGCTGCCGATGGTGACGGTCGTGTCGGCGATGACATGGCTGCCGCGGCCCAGGACGACGCCGTCGCCGATGCGCAGGATCGGCTCGGGGCCGAGGTCCAGGTCGGGCATGAGTCCGGCGGTGAGGGTCACCTGCTCGCCGACGATGCAGTGGGAGCCCAGATGGATCCAGGGTTCGCCGAAGACGGTGCCGAGCGGGAAGGCGAGGCGGGTGGCCTCGCCGATGGCGCCGAAGCGGAAGCGGCCCGGGTGGGCGGCGGTCACCGAGCCCGTGCGCTGCACCCACGCCCAGCCCGCATGGACCGCGCGCTGCGCGAGGCGACGCGGCCAGGACGAGAACGTGTTCCTGCTTTTCGGCACGGGTTCACGGTACTGAGCGGACGGCGGTGCCATGCCGTCCAGGGGCTGTGATCTTCGCCCCACGGGCGTGGCGTACGGTTCGTTCTCGAACCCGACGAGGAGGCGAAATGACGCACGAGGCACTGATCACCGGCATTGGCGGCAGGGAACCGAAGGTGGACCCGGGGGCGTTCGTGGCGCCTACGGCGAGTGTGATCGGCGACGTGACGCTGGAGGCGGGGGCGAGTGTCTGGTACGGGGCGGTACTGAGGGGCGACGTGGAGAGCATCTCCGTCGGCGCCGACGCCAATGTGCAGGACAACTGCACGGTGCATGCGGATCCCGGGTTTCCGGTGCGGATCGGTGCGCGGGTCTCGGTCGGGCACAACGCGGTCGTGCATGGGGCGACCGTGGAGGACGACTGTCTCGTGGGGATGGGGGCGACCGTGCTGAACGGCGCCGTGATCGGGGCGGGGTCCTTGGTTGCGGCTCAGGCGTTGGTGCCCCAGGGGATGGTGGTGCCGCCGGGGTCGTTGGTGGCGGGGGTGCCGGCGAAGGTCAGGCGGGAGCTGAGCGAGGAGGAGCGTCAAGGGGTGACGCTGAACGGGACCATGTATGCGGAGCTGGGGAAGCTTCACCGGGAAGAGCTCGGGAAGTAAGGAGCGTCGCGGGCTGCGGGTGCGTGGGGGCTTGTCGCGCCCGCGCGGCGGAGCCGCACATCGATACAGCCCCGCGCCCCTGAGGGGCGCGTCTCAGTCCCCGGCGACAGCAGGTTCCGGGGTTGCCGTCCCCGCTTTCTTCGCCTTGCGCTTCAGGATCAGCATGGATGTCGCGCCGATCAGCACCGCTGCCACCAGGCCCAGCCAGGAGAAGCGCTTGAGCCAGGATTCGGCGACGATGCCGACGTAGTAGATGACGGCCGTCGTGCCGCCCGCCCACAGGATGCCGCCGAGGACGTTGGCGATGAGGAACTTCCAGTACGGCATGCGCAGGACGCCCGCGAGGGGGCCCGCGAAGATGCGCAGGAGGGCGACGAAGCGGCCGAAGAAGACGGCCCACATGCCCCACTTCTGGAAGGAGCGTTCGGCGGTGGCGATGTGGCCCTCGCTGAAGTGGCGGGGGAACTTGGCGCCGAGCCAGGCGAGCAGGGGGCGTCCGCCCTTGCGGCCGATGGCGTAGCCGATCGAGTCGCCGATGATCGCGCCGGCGACGGCACAGGCGCCGAGGATCACCGGGTCGATGTCGCCGTGCTGGGAGGCGAGCAGCGCCGAGGACACCAGGATGATCTCGCCCGGCAGCGGGATGCCCAGGCTCTCCAGTCCGATGACCAGACCCACCAGCGCGTAGACGGCGACCGCGGGTACGGTCTCGAGCCACTCCTGGACGTGCAACGCCGTTTCCTTCCGATCCCCGACCTGCGTTTTCGGACCGTGCGCCTGGTCCCGGCGCACGGTCCGGAAGCCTACCGGGTCACAAGAGGGTGCTCGGCGCTCACGGGTTCCAGCTCCAGTCGGCGACTTCGGGCAGGTCGGTGCCGTGCTCGCGGATCCACGCCTGGTGGCGGGTGCGGGCGTCGGCCATCCGCTGCCGTACGGCGGCGGCCCGCACCGCCAGGCCGGGGACGCGGTCGACGACGTCCATGACGAGCCGGTAGCGGTCGAGGTCGTTGCGGACCACCATGTCGAACGGTGTGGTGGTGGTGCCGGACTCCTTGTAGCCGCGGACGTGCAGGTGCTGGTGCCCGGTGCGGCGGTAGGCGAGGCGGTGGATCAGCCACGGGTAGCCGTGGTAGGCGAAGATCACCGGCTTGTCGGCGGTGAACAGGCCGTCGTACTCGAAGTCGGTCATGCCGTGCGGGTGCTCCTCGCGGGGCATGAGCCGGGCGATGTCGACGACGTTGACGACGCGGACCGCGAGGTCGGGCAGGTGGCGGCGGAGCAGTTGCGCGGCGGCCAGCACCTCCTGGGTGGGGACGTCGCCGGCGCAGGCCAGGACGACGTCCGGCTCGCCGCCGTTCTCGGTGCCCGCCCAGTCCCAGATGCCGGCGCCGCGGGCGCAGTGGACGCGGGCCTCGTCGATGGACAGCCAGTCGTAGCAGGGCTGCTTGCCGGCCACGATCACGTTGACGTAGTCGCGGCTGCGCAGGGCGTGGTCGGCGACCGAGAGCAGGGTGTTGGCGTCCGGCGGCAGGTAGACCCGGACCACCTCGGGGCTCTTGTTGAGGACGTGGTCGACGAAGCCGGGGTCCTGGTGGGAGAAGCCGTTGTGGTCCTGTCGCCACACGTGCGAGGTGAGCAGATAGTTCAGCGAGGCGATGGGGGCGCGCCAGGGCAGCTCCCGGGAGGTCTTCAGCCACTTGATGTGCTGGTTGACCATCGAGTCGACGATGTGCACGAACGCCTCGTAGCAGGAGAACAGTCCGTGCCGGCCGGTGAGCAGATAGCCCTCCAGCCAGCCCTGGCAGAGGTGCTCGGAGAGGATCTCCATCACTCGGCCGTGCCGGTCGAGGTGCTCGTCGACGTCGAGGGTGCCGGCCTGCCAGGCCTTGCCGCTGGCGTCGAACACGGCCTGGAGACGGTTGGACGCGGTCTCGTCCGGTCCGACGAGGCGGAAGTCCCGGCGTCCCTCGGTGTCCTTCATGACCTGGGCGAGGAGGTCGCCGAGGATGCGGGTGGGTTCGTGCAGGGCGGTGCCGGGTTTGTCGACGGGGACGGCGAAGTCGTCGAGGGACGGCAGCGGCAGTTCGCGGACCAGCAGTCCGCCGTTGGCGTGCGGGGTGGCGCCGAGGCGGCGGTCGCCCTCGGGCACGCAGGCGAGGACGTCGGCGACGGGGCGGCCCTCGGTGTCGAAGAGTTCCTCGGGGCGGTACGACTTCAGCCAGGCCTCGAGCTGCCGCAGGTGCTCGGGGTTCTCGCGGACGCCGGGCAGGGGGACCTGGTGGGAGCGCCAGGTGTTCTCGACGGGTGTGCCGTCCACCTCGGCGGGGCCGGTCCAGCCCTTGGGGGTGCGCAGCACGACGACCGGCCAGCGCACGCGTTCGGTGGAGCCGTCCTGGCGGGCGGCGTGCTGTGCCTCGGCGATGCGGTCGAGGGCGGTGTCCATCGCCCGGGCCAGCGCCCGGTGGACGGTGGCCGGGTCGTCGCCGCTCACCGTGATCGGGTCGTGGCCGTAGCCGCGCAGCAGCTCGTCGAGCTCGGACTCGGGGAGGCGGGAGAGGACGGTCGGGTTGGCGATCTTGTAGCCGTTGAGGTGCAGGACCGGCAGGACGGCGCCGTCGTGGACCGGGTCGAGGAACTTGTTGGAGTGCCAGGAGGCGGCCAGCGGCCCGGTCTCCGCCTCGCCGTCGCCGATCACGCAGGCGACCAGCAGGCCGGGGTTGTCGAGGGCGGCTCCGTAGGCGTGGGCGAGGGAGTAGCCGAGTTCGCCGCCCTCGTGGATCGAGCCGGGGACCTCGGGGGCGACGTGGCTGGGCACACCGCCGGGGAAGGAGAACTGCCGGAACAGCCGCTCCATGCCGGCCGCGTCCCGGCCGACGTCCGGGTACGTCTCGCTGTAGCTGCCCTCCAGCCAGGAGTTGGCCAGGACGGAGGGCCCGCCGTGGCCCGGTCCCCAGATGCACAGCGCGTCCAGCGCGCGGGCCCGGACGACCCGGTTGAGGTGGGTGTACACCAGGTTCAGGCCCGGTGAGGTGCCCCAGTGGCCCAGCAGCCGCGGCTTGATGTGTTCGGGCCGCAGGGGCTCGGTCAGCAAGGGGTTGGCCAGCAGGTAGATCTGGCCCGCCGCCAGGTAGTTGGCGGCCCGCCAGTGGGCGTCCAGCGTGCGCAGTTCGTCGTCGCTCAGTACGGTCCGGGTGTCCTGCTCCTCGGGCATGGGTGACTCCGTGGGTGGTCGGCGTGTGCGCTGCGCGCCGGGCATCAGGAGGGGTACCAGTCTGCGGCGTTCCGATGCCCCTCGCGCCCGTACGGTGGCATCCGGCGCAATACCCACCCCGGAAGCGGACGGCCACGCGCCGCTCCGGAGCCGGCTGACCGGCCGCGCCGGACGGCCGCGCGCCGCGGTGCGACGGCGACGGGACACGCGGCGACCGAGGTGCGGCGGCGGTGCGGGTGGAGGCGGCGACCGCGGTGCGAACGGCTGCGGCGACCGCGACGCTGCCACAGTGCCGCGGTGACCTGCCGGGGCAGCACGCCGTCCGGCGCCGGATGACCGGCCCATGCTGGACGGCCACGCGCCGCGGTGCGACGGCGGCGGGACGCGCGGCGACCGAGGTGCGGCGGCGGTGCGGGTGGAGGCGGCGACCGCGGTGCGAGCGGCTGCGGCGACCGCGACGCTGCCACAGTGCCGCGGTGACCCGCCGGGGCAGCACGCCGTCCGGAGCCGGCTGACCGGCCCGTGCACCGGGGTGTCCTGGGCCTGATCACCCTCGGGATGTGGCAAGGCGCCGGAGTCTCCGTGGGACGGGAGACGCCGGCGCCTGTGAGGTCCTTGTCCTCAGCCGTTGGGGCGCAGGGTCCACACGACGGTCATCTCGCCGGTGACGGCGCCGTCCTCGCGCCGGATCTCGATGGCCACCGGGAACTCGGGCCGCTGCCCCGCGTCCAGCTCCGCCACGACCTCGGCGGCCGGCCGGCCGAGGGTGGCGGTGGCGGTGACCGGGCCCATCGCGAGCTTCCTGTAGGCGATCTCGGCGCGGACGGCCAGCGGCACGGCGCGCGAGAGCTGCTCGCCGAACGCGGCGAGCACGATGGCACCGCTCGCCGACTCACCGAGGGTGAACATCGCGCCGGCGTGCGGCCCGCCCACGTGGTTGTGGTAGTCGGCCTGGTCCGGGAGGGCCACCACGGCCCGCTCCGAGGTGGTCTCCAGGAACTGGAGGTTCAAGGTCCGGGCCATGGGCACCGTGGCGGCGAGCATCTCGCCGATGGACATCTGGTCTGCGCTCATGACCGAAGGTTACCCACGAGTAGCCTCGGCTGACCAGGGCGGGACCGGCCGGCACCGGCACGGGACCGAGTTGCTACGCCCCTGTCAAAGGGCGGTGACCCAATCGTGTCCCTGGCACGGCTAGGGTTGCTGCCCATGTGGCCAGGACAGCAGCCGCCCGGGGGCGAGCAGAACCCGCAAGCGAACAACCCGTATCAGCAGCCGGGGTACCAGCAGCCGAATCCGTATCAGCAGCCCGGCTATCAGCAGCCGAACCCCTACGGCCAGCAGCCGCAGTGGGGTGCGCCGACCCCGGCGGGGGCGCCGCAGCCGCCGCAGGGCTCAGGCGGCGGCAACCGGACCAAGCTGGTGGCGATCGTGGCGGCGACCGCCGTGGTGGTGGCCGCCGGTGTGACCGGCTTCCTGGTGCTGGGCGGCGACAAGGACGACACGGCGGGCAAGAAGGACGGGAAACCCTCCGCCAGCGCCTCCAAGAACTCCTCCGCCGAGCCGAGCACGTCCGCCTCCGCGGACAACCCGCGGGGCGGCGAGGAGGAGAAGGCAACCATTCCGGGCTGGAAGGTCGTGGTCAATCCGAAGTGGGGCACCGCCTTCGACGTCCCGGCCGACTGGGAGATCGACTCCCCGGACACCTACATCGGCTTCGAGGACGACAAGGACGACAGCGGCAAGCCGCTCATCACCATGTCGGCTCCCGCGTACCTGAAGTCCAAGTGGTGCACGTCGGACGACGACAAGGACGGCCGCGAGGAGGACACGGCGCTCGCCACCGCGGGCACCAAGGGGGCGAACGGCGCGAAGAACACCCAGGAGGTCGCCGTCAACCAGGTCCCGTGGTGGGTCTACGGGGGCTACACGCAGCCGGACAAGAAGAGCATCACCTTCGACAAGAAGGCCAAGGCTTTCAAGACGGACGCCGGCATCGAGGGGCACTACGCCTGGGCCCGGTCCAAGAACAGCCCGCAGAAGGGCAAGTCCAAGTGCTCCAGCGACGGCAAGGCCATCTCCTTCGGCTTCAAGAACAGTGCGGGGGACTTCGTCGCCTTCAACCTGTACGGCGCGCACGGCGTTTCGGAGGAACTCTCCGACGCGACCATCATGAAGATCCTGAGTACAGTTCGCCTGGCTGGTGAACCAACAGGTTCATGACAGCACCTGGTCACATCATCACGCACCTCGAGTCTCGGGCACCCTGCGCAACGCCTGGCGCATCGTCAGGTATCCGCATCGGTGAGACGACAGAAGAGATGAGGTGAGGGCGGTGGTCGACCGCCGCGACGTGGTGCCGGCCACCGCTTCTGGCCGCCGGCCCTCCTGGGCGGGCCGCAACTACAGTCTGCTGACCGCCTCCGCCGTGGTGACGAGCCTCGGCAGCAGCGGTGCGCTGATCGCCGCCGCGTTCGCCGTCCTGGAGGCGGGCGGCGACGGCGCCGACGTCGGTCTGGTGGCCGCCGCCCGCACCCTGCCGCTGGTGCTGTTCCTGCTGATCGGCGGCGCGGTGGCGGACCGGCTGCCGCGGCACCGGGTGATGGTCGCGGCCAATGTCCTGAACTGCGGCTCGCAGGCAGCCTTCGCCGCCCTGGTGCTGGCGGGCGAGCCGCGGCTGTGGCACATGATGCTGCTCAGCGCGCTCGGAGGCACCGGCCAGGGGTTCTTCAGCCCCGCCGCCGAGGGCATGCTGCTGTCCTCGGTCCGGGGCGAGCAGGCGGGCCGGGCGTTCGCCGTGTTCCGGATGGCGATGCAGGGCGCGTCCCTCGGCGGCGCCGCCCTGGGCGGGGCCATGGTCGCCGTGATCGGGCCGGGCTGGGTGCTCGCGGCGGACGCGGCGGCCTTCGCGGTCGCGGCCGGGCTGCGCGCCTTCCTCGACGTCCGGCACATCCCGCCGCGCGCCCCGGGCGGCGGACTGCTGGCCGACCTCAGGGAAGGCTGGCGGGAGTTCACCGGCCGCCCCTGGCTGTGGGGCATCGTCGTGCAGTTCTCCCTCGCCAACGCGGTGGTGGGCGCGGCCGACGCGGTCTACGGACCACTGGTCGCCCGGGACCATCTGGGCGGCGCCGGCCCGTGGGGTCTCGCGCTGGCGTTCTTCGGCGCGGGCACCGTGGTGGGCGCGCTGCTGATGACCCGCTGGAAGCCGCGCCGCCTGCTGCTGGTGGGCACCCTGTGCGTGTTCCCGCTCGCCCTGCCGTCCGCGGCGCTGGCCGTGCCGGTCCCGGCGGCGGTCCTGTGCGCGGTGATGCTCGTGACCGGTGTGAGCGTGGAGGTGTTCGGCGTCTCCTGGATGACCGCGCTGCACCAGGAGATCCCCGAGGAGAAACTGTCCCGGATCTCGGCCTACGACTGGTTCGGCTCGGTCGCCCTGGTGCCGCTGGCGACCGCGCTGGCGGGCCCCGCCGAGACGACGTTCGGGCGCCCGCAGGCACTGTGGGGCTGTGCCGCGCTGGTCGTCGTGGCCACGGCGGCGGTGCTGTGCGTGCCCGACGTACGCCGGCTGCGCCGCCGCGCCGTGCACGTCACCGGCGCCACGGCGGAGAAGGCCGGCGACTCAGCCGATGCCGAACGCCCCGTCGGGGGGCTCGGGTGACGGCACGGCGTCCTCGTCCCGCACGGGCCGGGCGTCGCGCGTGAACTCCCTCAGCGCGGCCCCGTGCTCGACCCGGGCGGGGAAGGCGTCGGCGGCGGTGAGCCGGCTCAGCGCGGCGATGTCCACCGGCCGGTGCGAGGCGGCCAGCACCGCGTTGCCGAACCGCCGCCCGCGCAGCACACCCGGCTCGGCGATCAGCAGCAGCTCCTCGAACTGCGTGCCGAGGGTCGCGAGCTGGGCGCGGAGGAAGGCGAACGGCGCCGCGTCCGGCAGATTGGCGAGGTAGACCCCACCGTCCCGCAGCACCCGCGCGACCTGACGGACGTAGCCGACGGACGTCAGATGCGCCGGAACGCGTGAGCCGCCGAAGACATCTCCGACGACGATGTCGGCGCTGTCGTCCGGGGCGGCCTCCACCCAGAGACGGGCGTCCGCCGCGTGCAGCGCGATCCCGGCCCCCTCGGGCAGCGGCAGATGCTCCACGACCAGTTCGAGCAACTCACCGTCGGCCTCGACGACATGCTGCCGCGAGCCGGGCCGGGTCACCGCCACGTACCGCGGCAGGGTCAGCGCCCCGCCCCCGAGGTGCACCACGTCCAGCGCACGCCCCGGCTCGTCCACGACGTCCAGCACATGCCCGAGCCGCCGCGCGTACTCGAACTCCAGATGCGCCGGTTCGTCCAGATCGACGTACGACTGAGGCGCCCCGTCCACGGTCAGCAGCCAGGCCCGCTCCCGATCGACGTCGGGCAGGAGCTTGACGGTGCCGTGGGCGGTGACCCGTGTGACGGGAATCGGCTCGTTCACCTCGTCATTGTGCCCCCCTGCGGCGTGCCCTCAGGGGCGCGGGGCTGCATCGATGTGCGGCTCCGCCGCGTGGGCGCGACCAGCCCCGAACCGGCCCGCAGTCCCCCACGCACACAAGCCACCCCTCACAGAAGGGCACTCACCGTCCCCGCCCCGACGGTCCGCCCACCCTCACGGACGGCGAACCCGAGCCCCGGCTCGAGCGGCACGTCCCGCCCCAGCTCGACGGTCATCGTGACCGTCTCCCCGGGCCGCGCGACACCCGCCTCACCGAGGTCGATGTCCCCCACCACATCCGCGGTACGGATGTAGAACTGCGGCCGGTACCCGGACGAGACCGGCGTGGTCCGCCCGCCCTCACGGGCGGAGAGCACATACACCTGAGCCGTGAAGCGCCGACTCGGCACGACGCTCCCCGGCGCGGCCACCACATGCCCGCGCCGCACGGCATCCCGGGGAACCCCCCGCAGCAGCAACGCCACGTTGTCCCCGGCCTGCGCCTCCTCCATCGGCTTTCCGAAGGTCTCCACACCGGTGACGACCGTCTCCACGGACGCCCCCAGCACCTCGACCCGGTCCCCGACCCGCACGGTGCCCCGCTCCACCGCACCGGTCACGACCGTGCCCCGCCCGGTGATGGTGAGCACGTTCTCGACCGGCAGCAGGAACGGCGCGTCCAGATACCGCTCCGGCATCGGCACATACGTGTCCACCGCGTCGAGCAGCGCGTCGATCGACGCCGTCCACCGGGGGTCGCCCGCCAGCGCCTTCAGCCCCGAGACCCGTACCACGGGCACCGAGTCACCGCCGTAGCCGTGCGCGGACAGCAGGTCGCGGACCTCCAGCTCGACCAGGTCGGTCAGCTCCTCGTCCCCCGCGTCGGCCTTGTTGAGGGCGACGACGATGTGGTCGACGCCCACCTGCCGGGCGAGCAGGACGTGCTCGGCGGTCTGCGGCATGATCCCGTCGAGCGCGGAGACGACGAGGATGGCCCCGTCGAGCTGCGCCGCGCCGGTGACCATGTTCTTCACGTAGTCGGCGTGGCCGGGCATGTCGACGTGCGCGTAGTGCCGGGTGTCGGTCTCGTACTCGACGTGCGCGATGTTGATGGTGATGCCGCGGGCGGCCTCCTCCGGCGCCCGGTCGATGCGGTCGAACGGCACGAACGTGCCGGCGCCCCGGTCGGCCAGGACCTTGGTGATGGCGGCGGTCAGAGTGGTCTTGCCGTGGTCGACATGGCCCATCGTGCCGATGTTGAGATGCGGTTTGGTGCGGACGTACGCCGTCTTGGGCATGGCGGTACCTCGAAGCCTGGTGAAGGTGGGACGGGGACCCCGGTCACTCGCCGACCCTCCCCCTGCGGGGTCCGCCGGAACGATCCGGGGAGGGTCAGCTTCGGGCGCCGTCGACGGCGGCCAGGAAGAAGGAGACGGCAGCCTTCGGGGCATCCGCGGCGGCGGATGCGGCGAGGTGGAAGGCGTACCGGAACATGACGACGATCATCGCCGACGCGTGACCGTCCGTCGAACGATTTTCACTCGCCGATGTTCTTGAGTGCCTCCCGCACCGACAGGGGAGCGAGGCGCTCCCGGTGCTCGGCCACGAACGCACGCACGGCCTCCGGGTCGGTCTTGGCGTACTCGCGCAGGCACCAGCCGACGGCCTTGCGGATGAAGAAGTCCGGGTGGCCGGACCGGCGCAGGCAGTAACCGAACAGCCGCCCGGTGTCGGTGCGCTCCTTGTAGCGCAGCTGGTGGAGCAGGGCGGCGCGGGCGAGCCACAGGTCGTCGTCGGCGATCCACTCGTCCATGACGGCCGTGAGCCTCGGGTCGGCGGCGACCAGCGGGCCGGCGACATGCGCGGCGAGCAGGTCGACGGTGTCCCACCACGGGTCGGTGGTGACGAGATGCCGGACGACGGGCAGGAAGCCGGAGGAGCAGCTGCGTACATGGCGGCGCAGATGGTCCACGGCGAAGTACCGGTACTCCCGCTCGGGCAGTTCCCAGCAGCGCAGGGCGATGGCGGTGCAGTCGGCCTCGCCGGGGCGGGGCAGGCCCTGCACGACGGTGCGGTCCAGGGCACGGCGGACGGGGGCGGTCAGGCCCAGGAAGGGGGCGATGTCCTTCATGTACGCCCGGACCGCCACCGCTCGTTCCGGGTCGGCGGCGGGCCCGTAGGCGGCGGTGAGCCGCTCCAGCACGGTGTCCGCGAGCGCGCTGTCCGGTATGCGCGGTGATCGCTTCCCTGTGACACCCATGAGACGAACACTACGGCGATCACACACATATGTCGGTTAGTGTCACCGGATGCTCGATGCCACCACCCGCTCTGGGGGCACCGCCACGGCCTCTCCCCGGGCCACCGCGACGGATCTCGCCGTCCCCGACGGCGCGCTCGGCCACGTCCCCGCGCCACCTCTGGCCGCCCGCTGCGCCAGAGTCCTGCTCTCGCCGTGGTCGCGGCTGTCCCTGCTCGTCGTGCTGCTGGCCTCCGCCGCGTCGACGGTGCTGCTGTTCGAGCCGCAGAAACTGCTGACCGACGGCTGGCCCCCGCAGCTGTCCGGAGCGGCGGCGGTCGTGGCGTACGCGGTGGCGTACGGGGTGTGCACGGTGGCGTTCGTGCCACGCCCGCTGCTGAACCTCGCCGCAGGCGCGCTGTTCGGCGCGCAGCTGGGCCTGGGTTCCGCGCTGGCCGGCACGGTGCTCGGCGCCGGGATCGCGTTCTGTCTGGGCCGGGCGCTCGGCCAGGACGCGCTGCGCCCGCTGCTGCGCGGGCGGCTGCTGAAGGCGGCGGACCGTCAGCTCAGCCGGCACGGCTTCCGGTCGATGCTGGCCACCCGGCTGTTCCCGGGCGTGCCGTTCGCCGCCGCCAACTACTGCGCGGCCGTCTCGCGGATGGGCCTGCTGCCGTTCCTGCTGGCGACGGCGCTCGGCTCGATCCCGAACACCGCCGCCTACGTGGTCGCCGGCGCCCGCGCCTCGACGCCGACGTCACCGGCCTTTCTGATCGCGCTGGCCTGTATCGCCGTGCCGGGCCTGGTGGGCGCCGTGGTGGCGTGGCGCAAGCGGCACCGGCTGCGCGGGCACTGACGTTCCGTCACTCCGCCACGTTCGTCAGACCGCCTCGAGGATCATCGCGTTGGCGAGTCCGCCCGCCTCGCACATGGTCTGCAGGGCGTAGCGGGCGCCGCGCTCGCGCATCGCGTGGACCAGGGTGGTGGTGAGGCGGGTGCCGCTGGCGCCCAGCGGATGGCCGAGGGCGATCGCCCCGCCGTGCACGTTGACCTTGGCGAGGTCGGCGCCGGTCTCCTGCTGCCAGGCCAGGACGACGCTGGAGAACGCCTCGTTGACCTCGAAGAGGTCGATGTCGTCGAGGGACAGGGCGGCGCGGCGCAGGACCTTCTCGGTGGCCGGGACGACGCCGGTGAGCATGAGCAGCGGGTCGGATCCGGTGACGGCGAAGCTGTGCAGCCGGGCGAGCGGGCGCAGGCCGAGGCGGGCCGCCGTCTCGCTCGACGTGATGAGCACGGCCGAGGCGCCGTCGTTGACGGGGCTGGCGTTGCCCGCCGTGACGTTCCATTCGATCTGCGGGAAGCGCTCGGCGAACGCCGGGTCGTGGTAGGCGGGCCTGAGGCCGGCCAGGACCTCCGGGCTGGTGTCCGGCCTGACGCATTCGTCGCGGGTGACGCCCGCGAGCGGCGCGACCTCGGCGTCGAACAGTCCGGTGTCCCAGGCGGCCGCCGCCTTGCGGTGCGAGGACACGGCGAAGGCGTCCATCCGCTCGCGGGTGAGGGACCACTTGGCGGCGATGAGTTCGGCGCTGATGCCCTGCGGGACGAGACCCTCGGGATAGCGCTCGGCGACACCGGGGCCGAAGGGGTCCGCGCCGGGGGGCACGTTGGACCACATCGGGACCCTGCTCATCGACTCCACACCACAGGCGACCACCAGGTCGTACGCGCCCGACAGGACGCCCTGGGCCGCGAAGTGCACGGCCTGCTGGGAGGAGCCGCACTGGCGGTCCACGGTGGTCGCGGGCACCGACTCCGGGAAGCCGGCCGACAGCACGGCGTAGCGGGTGGTGTTCATGGCCTGCTCGCCGACCTGGTCGACGGTGCCGCCGATGACGTCGTCGATCAGCTCGGGGTCGACGCCGGACCTCTCGACGAGGGTGCGCAGGGTGTGGGCGAGGAGATCGACGGGGTGGACGTGGGCGAGGGCGCCGTTGGGCTTGCCCTTGCCGATCGGGGTGCGTACGGCTTCGACGACGACTGCGTCACGCATGGTGCGGGCCTCCTTGGCCGTCCGGGCGGTGACTGGTGTGGTGACCGGTGGGGTCATCGGTTGCGGTGACCGCGGCGATTACCAGTGAGTAGGAAATCTGGACTCACCATAGCGGCGTGAGTTGGAAAATCCAACCCTCCCCTAGACTTGCCTCCATGGCCGCCCCCAAGGAACCGCGCCCCTGCTCGATCGCCGACACGCTCGCGCTGGTCGGTGAGAAGTACTCCCTGCTCGTGCTGCGCGAGGTGTGCCTCGGGAACGGCCGTTTCGACCAGCTGGTGCGCAACATCGGCGCACCGCGCGACATCCTCGCCACGCGGCTGAAGCGGCTCGTCGAGGCGGGGATCCTGACCAAGCGCCTGTACAGCGAGCGCCCGCAGCGCTTCGAGTACCGGCCCACCCGGGCGGGCCTGGAGCTGGAGCCGGTGCTGATGACCCTGATGGAGTGGGGCAACCGCCATCTGCGGCCGGACGGCGACCGGCCCATGGTGCTGGAGCACACCTGCGGCCACGAGCTGGTCCCGGTCGTCACCTGCCGCGCCTGCGGCGACCCGGTGCGCCACGAGGATCTGACACCCCGTCCGCAGTCGCCCGGCTGGACGGTGAGCGGCCCGACGGCGGCCTGAGCACCGCCCTCTCGGCCCCTGTGCCGGGGTTGTCATCCAGGGGCGCTACGCTTCCCCCGCGGCACGCCTGATCATCGATCACCGCGCACGGCGGTTCGGTGTGCCCGTCGCCCGTTCCACGATCGGCACTTGGACTCCGCTACCTCATGTCTTGGTTTGAATCCCTCATCCTCGGACTCGTCCAGGGGCTGACCGAGTTCCTCCCCGTGTCCTCCAGTGCGCATCTGCGGCTGACCGCGGCCTTCTCGGGCTGGGAGGACCCCGGCGCGGCCTTCACCGCGATCACGCAGATCGGCACGGAGACGGCGGTGCTGATCTACTTCCGCAAGGACATCGGGCGGATCCTGTCGGCCTGGACCCGCTCGCTGACGGACAAGGAGATGCGCCGGGACCACGACGCGCGGATGGGCTGGCTCGTCATCGTCGGCTCCATCCCCATCGGCGTCCTGGGCGTGACGCTCAAGGACCAGATCGAGGGCCCGTTCCGCGATCTGCGGCTCACCGCCACCATGCTGATCGGCATGGGCATCGTCCTCGGCATCGCCGACCGGCTGGCGGCGCGGGACGAGAGCGGGGGCCGGCACCGCGCGGCCAAGCAGCGCAAGGAACTGACGGACCTGAGCGTCAAGGACGGCCTGATCTACGGCGTCTGCCAGGCCATGGCGCTCATCCCCGGCGTCTCCCGCTCCGGCGCCACCATCAGCGGCGGCCTCTTCATGGGCTACAGGCGCGAGGCGGCGGCCCGCTACTCCTTCCTCCTCGCGATCCCGGCGGTGCTCGCCTCCGGCCTGTTCGAGCTGAAGGACGCCGCCGAGAGCGGCCATGTCTCGTGGGGGCCGACGGTCTTCGCCACGATCATCGCCTTCGCGACCGGATACGCGGTGATCGCCTGGTTCATGAAGTTCATCTCGACCAAGAGCTTCATGCCGTTCGTCTGGTACCGGATCGCGCTGGGCATCCTCATCATCGTGCTGGTCGGCACGGGTGCGCTGAGCCCGGACGCGGGCGAGCCCGCGCACTGACCGAACCGTTACGGTCCGTGTGACCGTCCGGTAGCGCACTGTCAGTGCCTGGCCCTAGGCTGGTCCGCATGTCCCCCGATTTAACGACCCCTGGTTCCGTGCGGTCTGCCGCCGAGGTCAACGAGCAGATCCGTGCGCTGTGGCTGCGCGCGGGCGGCTCCCTGTCGCCGCAGGAACGGGCCGAGTACGAACTCCTGGTGATCGAGTGGGCGGCGGCGATCCGCGGCGCGGTGATCGAGGCCGCGTGAGCGCCCCCCTGTCACCCCGGCCAGGCGCTCAGCGCCCGCCGGCCACCCGCAGCACCGTCCCCGTGGTGTACGAGGCGTCCGGCGACATCAGCCAGGCCACGGCCGCGGCGATCTCCTCGGCCCGCCCCGCGCGGCGCAGCGGCACCGTCGCGCCGAGCTCCCGGGCCCGGTCCGGTGCGCCCATGGCGGCGTGCATCTCCGTGTCGACGACTCCCGGCGCGACCGCGTTGACCCGGATCCCGTCCGGCCCGAGCTCCTTGGCCAGCCCCACCGTGAGCGCGTCGACGGCGGCCTTGGTCGCCGCGTAGTGGACGTACTCGCCGGGGCTGCCCAGCGTGGCGGCGCCCGACGAGATGTTCACGATCACGCCCTCGCCCCTGGGGCTCATGAGCTGGGCGGCGCGGCGCGAACACAGCAGCGTTCCCAGGAGGTTGACGTCCACGACCCGGCGCAGGGTGTCGGTGCCGGCCTCGGCGAGCCGCCCCAGCGGTCCGGTCACCGCGGCGTTGTTCACCAAACCCGTCACCGGCCCCAGTTCGCGCTCGGCCACGGCGAAGAGCCGCTCGACGTCCGCCTCGACGGACGTGTCACCCCGCACGGCGACGGCCCGCGCCCCGGCCGCCCGCACCCCGTCCACCACCTTCTCGGCAGCCGCCGCGTCCCGCACATACCCCACGACCACGTCATGCCCCTCGGCCGCCAGCCGAAGACAGACCGCGGCGCCGATCCCCCGGCTCCCACCGGTGACCACGGTGACGAGACGCTTCATGACTTCCTCCTGGTGACGGGGCGAAGATCCCTAGGCTCGCAGATGAGCGAGGACGTCCTCGTCGAGGGGGTACGGCCGCTCGTCGGGAAGCAGAGCGGCCGCCCGGTCGAGCTCACCGGCGCGCACCCGCGCATGGATCTCCGTGGCGAGCGGCGTGACGTCCTCGATGCCCACGATCCACTCGTCGGCGTACCGCGCGGCGGCCTCCCCGGCGAGCCCCAGCTGCAGCGAGCGGTACGGCAGAGGATCGAGGTGCAGATCCCGCTCCGGGTCCCACTGCACCCGCGCGGGCGCCTGCCGCAGCCGCCGCTTCCAGTCGGCCTGGTCACCGTGCAGGACGGGCACGTAGTGCGACAGGCACGCGTGGCGCAGCGCCCAGACGAACCCCTCGCGGCTGATCTCCACGGCCAGGACGGTCTCCTGGTCCTTCTTCGTGCCCCAGCCGCAGCGGTACATCATCCACAGGAACGACGGCTTGATCCAGGTCATGCGTTCCCGGCTCCAGGAGGACGGGAAGCGGCCGTGGCGGGCCGCGGCGCGGCCGATCCCGGGGCGGTAGGCCTGGTAGACGGTGACGGTGGACTCGGTGTGGCGGGCGCGCACCTCGAAGCGGGGGTGCTGTGCGGTCGGTTGATCGTTCACGCCGCCAAGACTGGCCGCGGCGGCCCGTCCGCGGCCAGTGATTATTTCGATGCGCGCAGGCCCTTGGCTCCGTGCGTCGCATGCCCAACACTGAGCCGATGACGCAGCGTGTGGAGCTCGCGACCGTGAGGGACCGGCTGGCCGTGGACGAGCTCGTCACCGAGTACGCGGTGGCGGTCGACGACGGGGACTGGACGGCGTTCCGGGCGCTGTTCGCGGTGGACGGGCGGGCCGACTACCGCTCGGCGGGCGGTGTCGAGGGGGACGTCGCGACGGTGGCCGCGTGGCTGGCCGAGAGCCTGGGCGGGCTTCCCCTGCGCCAGCATCTGATCGTCAACCGGCGGGTGCGGTTCGGGATCTGGGAGCAGGACACCGGCGACACGGCCATGGTGCAGGCCGACTACGTCAATCCGATGGGGCGCGGCGCGACCGACGACCGGGGTGTCGCCGCACCTGACTTCGTGTGCGGCGGGCGGTACGCGTTCGCGATGGTGCGTACGCGGGACGGCTGGCGGCTGAGCGAGGTGGTCGTGCGGGAGAAGTGGCGGCGCCTTCCCGATCGGCGGGCCGCTGATGTGATCAACTGAGCCGACGTGCCCGCTCGCTGATCGACGCGCCCTGTCGCGGGATCATCGTCGGGGCGCACACTGGAGGCAGCACGGGGTAGAGAGGCGCCTATGAAGACGCTCGGCCACTGGCTCGCCTCCCCGTGGCGGCGCTCGACCGCCGCCGCGGTGTCGGGCGCGCTGCCCGTCCTCGCCTTTCCCGCCCCGGCCCTGTGGTGGTTCGCGTACGTGGCGCTGGTCCCCTGGATCCTGCTGGCGCGCAGCGCGCCGACGGGGAAGCGGGCGCTGCGGGACGGCTGGTGGGGCGGGTTCGGCTTCATGCTGGCCATGCACCACTGGCTGCTGCCGAATCTGCATGTGTTCACCTTCGTCATCGCCGCGCTGCTCGGCGCTCTGTGGGCGCCGTGGGGCTGGCTGGTGCGCCGGCTGCTCGGCGGCGTGCCCTCGGGGCGAGCGGTGGTGGCCGCGCTGCTGGTGCTGCCGTCGGGCTGGCTGGCGATCGAGCTGGTCCGTTCCTGGCAGGGGCTCGGTGGCCCCTGGGGGGTGCTCGGCGCGAGCCAGTGGCAGGTGGAGCCCGCGCTGCGGCTGGCGTCGGTGGGCGGGATATGGCTGCCGAGTTTCCTGGTCGTGGCGCTGAACGTCGCGCTGGCCGTGCTCGTGGCCCTGCGCCGGGCGCGCGTGCCCGCCGTGGCAGGGCTGGTCGCCGTGGGCGTCGCCGCGTCGGCCGCGTGGGTGTGGTCGCCGCGTCCGGGCACCGACGACCATGTGGAGATCGCCGTGGTGCAGCCGGGCGTCGTCACCGGCGCCGACACCCGTTTCGCCCGCGAGGAACGGCTCACCCGGGAGCTCGCAGGCCAGGACGTCGACCTGATCGTCTGGGGCGAGAGCAGCGTCGGCTTCGACCTGGCCGCCCGCCCCGACCTGGCCCGCAGGCTCGCCGCGCTGTCCCGCGAGACGGGCGCGGAGATCCTGGTCAACGTCGACGCGCGCCGCTTCGACCGGCCCGGCATCTACAAGAGCTCGGTGCTGGTCGGCCCCGAGGGGCTCACCGGCGACCGCTACGACAAGATGCGGCTGGTGCCGTTCGGCGAGTACATCCCGGCGCGCTCCCTGCTGGGCTGGGCGACCTCCGTCGGCAAGGCGGCGGGCGAGGACCGGATGCGGGGCACCCGGCAGGTGGTGATGGACGCGGGCGGCGGACTGCGGATCGGCCCGATGGTGTGCTTCGAGACCGCGTTCCCCGACATGAGCCGGAATCTCGCCGAGGACGGCGCGGACGTGCTGCTCGCCCAGTCGTCCACCTCGACGTTCCAGCAGAGCTGGGCGCCCGGGCAGCACGCCTCGCTCGCCGCGCTGCGCGCCGCCGAGACCGGCCGTCCGATGGTGCACGCCACCCTCACCGGCGTCTCGGCCGTGTACGGCCCGAGCGGGCAGCGCATCGGCCCCTGGCTCGGCACGGACGCGAGCACCACGCAGGTGTACGACGTCCCGCTCGCCCACGGGACCACGCCCTACGTGCGCTACGGCGACTGGCCGTTGCAGGCCGCGCTGCTGATCCTCGCGGCCTGGGTCGTCACCGAGGCCGCCCTGCGCCTCAGGCGGCCGGCCCCTGAACCGCACGCACCACGCGCTCGCACAGCTCATGGGTCGCCAGCGCGTCCCGGGCGCTGAGCACCTTGCCCGCGCGCACCGCGTCGAGGAAGGCGAGCACCGCCTGCTCGATGCCGCGCTGGCGGGCCACCGGCACCCAGTCGCCGCGCCGCCGCACCGTCGGCTGGCCCTTGTGGTCGATCACCTCGGCGAGGTTGACCACCTGACGCTTGGTGTCCTGGCCGGACACCTCCAGGACCTCCTCGGCCGAGCCGCTGAGCCGGTTCATCACCCCGAGAGCGGTGAAGCCGTCCCCGGCGAGCTGGAGCACCACATGGTGCAGCAGCCCGTCCACGACACGGGCCCGCACGCTCACGTCGTCGACCGGGCCGGGGGCGAGGAAACGCAGGGTGTCGACGACGTGGATGAAGTCGTCGAGGATCATCGTGCGCGGCTCCTCGGGGAGCCCGATCCGGTTCTTCTGCATCAGGATCAGCTCGCGCGGATGGTCCGCGCACTGCGCGTAGCCGGGGGCGAAGCGCCGGTTGAAGCCGACGGCGAGGCTCACGCCCCGCTCCTCGGCGAGCGCCACGAGCCGCTCGGAGTCGGCGAGTTCGTAGGCGAGCGGCTTGTCGACGTACGTCGGTACGCCCGCCTCGAGCAGCCGGGTCACGATCTGCGGGTGGACGGCGGTCGGCGCGTGCACGAACGCGGCGTCGAGGTCCTGCGCGAGCAGGGAATCGAGGTCGGTGTGGCGCTGCCCGGCCGGGAGGTGCAGGCCGTCGGCGACCCGGGTGAGGGTCGCGGGCGTGCGGGTCTGCAGGTGCAGTTCCACTCCGGGCTGGAAGGCGAGGACCGGGAGGTAGGCCTTCTGCGCGATGTCGCCGAGTCCGATGCAGCCGACCTTCACGGGGTGTTCTCCTCTAGCCCTTGCCTGCCGTGGTCTGCTGCGAAGCATACGGCTGCTGCGGAGGCCGCCAGTCGGCGATCCCGTCGAAGCCGCGCAGGAACAGCGCGGGTCCGGCCTTCGACAGCAGGGCGACCGCGTTGTCGCGTACGGCGATGCCGAGCCTGTTGCTCATCATGTTCAGGCGCGCCACCTGCACGGCCTGGCGGGCGATCGCGGTGGTGCGGGGCAGCCGTGCGGCGGTGTACGCGGGCAGGTCGTCGCAGTGGTGGGCGAGGGTGACGGCGTCCTCGATGGCCTGGTTGCCGCCCTGGCCGAGGGTCGGTGGCATGGCGTGCGCGGCGTCGCCGACCAGGGCGACCCGGCCGCGGTGGTAGGCGGGCAGCGGCTCGGTGATGTGGTGGACGTCGTGGCGCAGGACGTCCTCGGGGCGGGCGGCGGCCAGCACGGCGGGGATCGGGTCGTGCCAGTCGCCGTAGCGGCGCAGCAGTGCGGCCCGCTCGTCGTCGGGTGCGCGGTCGCCGGCGGGGGCGAGGGCGGCGGCGTAGGCATAGATCCGGCCGTCCTTGAGCGGGTGGGTGCCCCAGATGCGGCCCCGGCCCCAGGTCTCGTGCGAGGCGAACTCGGCGCCGGGCAGCGGGATCACGATCCGCCAGGTGGTGAAGCCGGAGTACACGGGCCCGGGGTGCTCCGGGAAGAGCACCCGGCGTACGGCGGAGTGGATGCCGTCGGCGGCCACCACCAGGTCGGCCCTCAGCTCGCCGTCGGGGGTGGCGACGCGGGCCGGACGGGCGGGGTCGGCGGGGTCTCCGGGATCGACCACGTGCGCGGCGGCGGAGGTGCGCACGGCGTCCGGCGGGAGCTGTGCGGCGAGGTGGTCGACGAGCGTGGCGCGATGGAGCAGGACCAGGGGGCCGCCGAAGCGCTCCGCCGCGGCCGCGGCGCTGGACCGGGACAGCCAGCGTCCGCTGGGCGCGCGCAGTCCCCCGTCGCCCTGCCAGGCGGAGAGGGCGCGGACGGGGTCGCCGAGCCCGATGACGTCCAGCCCGCGCAGCGCGTTGGGTGCCAGGGAGATGGCCGCGCCGACCGGCTCCAGCGAACCGGCGCGCTCCAGGACGGTCACCTTCACCCCGCGCCGGTGCAGGGCCGCCGCCGCGGTGAGACCGCCGATGCCACCGCCGATCACGACGGCCCGCTTCACGTCTGCCATGACGCCTCCTCGCCGACTGATCACCGCATCCGCAGTGACCCGATGGTCACTACAGCTGTAGTGCCCGTATGCCTCGACTGTACTACAGCCGTAGTGCGGCGGGTAGTTTGACCACCATGTCCGTACACACCGCAGGCGCCGCCCGCGCCGATCTCGTCGCCGACGCCGCCCTCGCCCTGCTCGCCGAGCGCGGGATGCGCGGGCTCACCCATCGGGCGGTCGACGAGGCGGCCGGGCTCCCCCAGGGCTCCACCTCGAATCTGGCGCGCACCCGGCAGGCCCTGCTGGAGCTGGCCGTACGGCGGCTCGCCGAGCGGGAGGCGCGGGTGCTCGCCCTGCACGAGATGCCGGACCCGGCGGCCGGCACCGGCTCGCTGGTGGACGCCCTCGCGCTGGCCACCCACCGCGCCCTGACCCGCAACCGCGAACTCACCCTGGCCCGCTACGAACTCGCCCTCGAGGCGACCCGCCGCCCGGAACTGCGCGCCTACTTCGACGCGGCCGGAGCCCGCTTCCGTGACCAGCTCACTGCCCTCGTCACGGCGATGGGTTCGACGGACCCGGAGCGGCACGCGCTGTCGCTGATCGCCTGGGCGGACGGGCTGATGTTCTCCTGCGTGGCCGGCTCGTTCAGCGCCCGGGTGCCCGACCTCGCGGCGGTGCGGGAGAGTCTGCGGGAGGTGCTGGAGGGAATGATCGAAGCCTGAAAGGGCCTGGTGGGGCCGGACCCGGCTGCGCAAGGATGCCCCCATGACGACCGAGCGCCGCGAACCCGCCAACGACGCCGACGAACGCACGATGCTGGAGGGCTGGCTGGAGTACCACCGCGGCACCCTCGCCTGGAAGTGCGAGGGCCTGACCGACGAGCAGCTGCGCACCGCGTCGGTGCCGCCGTCCGAACTGTCCCTGCTGGGGCTGGTGCGGCACATGGCGGAGGTGGAGCGGGGCTGGTTCCGCGAGGTGCTGATGGACGAGGACCCGGGGCCGATCTACTGCAGCGACGCGGATCCGGACGGCGAGTTCCACCTCACCGAGGCGGACACGTGGCAGGAGGCGAACGCGGCCTGGCAGGCGGAGATCGACATCGCGCGGCGCAACGCGGCGGGCTTCGCGCTGGACGACCTGTCCAAGGGCCGGAGCAAGAATTCGGGCGAGCCGTTCAGCCTGCGCTGGATCTACACCCACATGATCGAGGAGTACGCGCGTCACAACGGCCACGCCGACCTGATCCGCGAGCGGCTCGACGGCGCCACCGGCGACTGACGTCACCCCGGGTGCCCGCGCGGCCCCCGTACGGGGCCGGAGATCACCCGTGCGGGGCATCCTGTGCCCGTCCGCCCTTCGCCGGGGGACCGGAGCCAGCAGAGTTGCGCGGGTGCATCGAACGACGACCGCAGCAACGCTTCTGGTGACGGTGGCCGTGTCGGCCCTGACGGGCTGTACGACGGTTCAGCGTCCCACCGCGCCCGGCCCGCCGCCGGCCCCGTCCCAGCCGCCGGTGCCGCGCCCGGACGGTCGGGCCGAGACGCAGATCGTGCAGGCACCGGCGCGCGAGGCCCTGGAGATGGTCGACCCGTCCCGCCCCACCGAGGCGCCCGCCTCCCCGTCGCACCGCGCCGCCCCCGCGACACCCGCACCGAAGGGCACGACGCGGTCCGAGGGCCACGAGCCGCGGCCACGCCCCACCCCCGATCGCACCGACACCCCACGACGCCCGTCCGTGGACCTCTCCGGCGTCCCGGAGTCGATCCGCCGCGACCTGCGGGGCACGCCGGACGTCTGCGGTCTGGGCAAGCGGTACGGCGGCTGGCGCGCGGACAGCCCGGAAGCGGCCATCTGCCGCGACGCCTACGGGAGATGACCGGCCCGGGAGCCTTACGGACGCTGCCTCGGCGGGCCGGTGGGCCCTCCCTCCTCGCCCAGCCGGATCTCCAGGCGCCGGATCGCGCTGCGCACCCCCTCGCCGTAGCTGTCGTCGCGGAGCGTGCCGGCCGCTCGGCGGGCGCGGTGGAGGTGCGTGCGGGCGGCGTCGGGACGGCCCAGACGGGCGTAGTCGGCGGCGAGGTCGAGATGCAGGGACGGGTAGAGCGCCCGGAGGGCGAGGGCGCCCTCGTACGCGGCCGCGCTGTCACCGGCGACCTCCTCGGCCGCGGTCAGCGCCCGCAGGTCCCAGGCCAGTTCGACCTCGGGGTCGTCCTGGGTGTCGGCCAGATAGTGGGCCAGGGTGCAGCGATGCAGCGGGTCGCCGTGCTCACCGAGTTCCGCCCAGAGATCGAGAAGCCGGGTCCGGGCCTCCTCCCGGTCCCCGGCGTGGTGCAGCATCACGACCTGACCGATCCGCGTCAGCACGGCATCCGCCGCCACCTGCCCCTGCCACTCCGCCACCACACCCTCCACACCGCTCGCCGGATCTCCCGTCCGACGCTAACCGCAGGCGACGGCAATCCCTCACAGGCGGCTCCGCGACGCCGAGGGCAACCGATCACGTCAGGGGACGCAGCGGGCGGTGGAGCGGCGAACAGGCGAGCACGGTCCGGGCGCAGACCGAACACCGCTCGACGAGGACCTGCGCGGCCGGAAGGCGGCCGGGCGGGGCGGGGAGACGACCGGGCCGGCCGGGAGACGACCGGCGGGGCTGGAAGACGCCCGGACGCGGCCGGAAGACAACCCCCCGCGACCAGAAGACGACCGGCGCAACCAGGAGACGACCCGGTGCGACCGGGGGCACCGGCCGGGCGACCGGGCGCGACCGGGACCCGCCCGGGTGCAGGAACCCGGCAGCCCGCCCGCACCCGGTCACGGTGATCGGCCCGGGCCGGTCAGCCCCGGGATCGGTCACCCCAGGTTCGGGATGGTCCAGTCGATCGGGTCGTGGCCCTGCGCCGCCACCGCCTCGTTGATCTGCGTGAACGGGCGGGAGCCGAAGAACTTCTTCGCCGAGAGCGGCGACGGGTGCGCCCCCTTGACCACCGCGTGCCGTGTCTCGTCGATCAGCGGCAGCTTCTTCTGCGCGTAGTTGCCCCACAGCACGAAGACCGCCGGGTCGGGCCGCGAGGCCACCGCGCGGATCACCGCGTCGGTGAAGAGCTCCCAGCCCCGGCCCTTGTGCGAGTTGGCCTCGCCGCCGCGAACCGTGAGCACCGCGTTGAGCAGCAGCACGCCCTGCTCGGCCCACGGCATCAGATAGCCGTTGTCCGGGATCGGCGTGCCCAGTTCGGCGTGCATCTCCTTGTAGATGTTCCGCAGCGACGGCGGGATCCTCACCCCCGGCCGGACCGAGAAGCACAGGCCGTGGCCCTGGCCCTCGCCGTGGTACGGGTCCTGCCCGAGGACGAGGACCTTCACCTTGTCGTACGGCGTGGCGTCCAGCGCGGCGAAGACCTCCTCTCGGGGCGGGTAGACGGGGCCCTTCGCCCGCTCCTCCTCGACGAACTCGGTCAGCTCCTTGAAGTAGGGCTGCTGCAGCTCGTCGCCCAGAACCCCGCGCCAGGACTCGGGCAGCATGGCGATGTCGGTCACGTCAACGTCCTCACGATCGCGGTCACTTCCAGGATCTCCCTGGGATTCAGAACCTACCGGCGACCACTGACAACCGGGCCGCCGGTGCCCCGAAGGACCGCGGCTTCGCGACTCCTACCAGCTGGTCTTCCGCGACAGCTCCCACACCATCATGATGGTCGACGGGTCCAGGGCCCGTTCCGCACCCGAGATGTCCCGGCTGGCCGCCACGTAGGCCCGCCCCTGCCACAGCGGCAGCAGCCGCGCGTCGTCGACGAGGATCTGCTGGGCCTCCTCGAAGTCCTTCACCACGTTGCCGCGGTCGCTCTCCCGGCGGGACCGGGGCAGCAGCACATCGGTGATCTCGGTGGCCTCGTACGGCGTGCCGAGGGCGTTCTGCTTGCCGACGAACGGGGCGATGAAGTTGTCCGCGTCAGGGAAGTCGGGGAACCAGCCGCGCCCGAACACCGGGTACTCGCCCTTCTGGTAGCCCTCCACATAGGTCTTCCAGGGGCGGCTCTTGAGCGTGATGTCGAACAGCTTGGACGCCTCGAGCTGGCGCTCCAGCTCCTTGAACTCCAGCGCGGTCTCGGAGCCGTAGCGGTCCGTGGTGTACCAGAGGGTGAGCGGGACCGGCTCGGTGATGCCCGCGTCGGTGAGGATCTGCCGGGCCTTGGTGACGCTGGGGTCGCCGTAGTCGTCGAAGAAGCCGGTGGTGTGGCCGGTCAGGCCCTTGGGGACCATGGAGTACAGCGGGTCGACGGTGTCCTTGTAGACCTTGTGCGCGATCGCCCCGCGGTCCACGATCTGGGCGATGGCCTGGCGTACGGCCTTCTTGCCGGCCCACGGGTCCTTCGGGTTGAACACCAGGTAGTTGATGTCGGTCCCGGTGCCGTCGACCAGCTGGATCTCCTCCTCCTTGGAGGTCTTGCCCTGGAGGTCGACCACGTCGCTCGCGGCGAGGCCGCGGTAGGTGAGGTCGATCTCCTTGTCGCGCAGCGCCTTGACCATGGTGCCGGAGTCCTGGAAGTAGCGGATCGTCACCGCGCTGTTCTTCCGCTCGGCGTACCCCTTGTACTGGTCGTTGCGGACGAGTTCGGCCTCCTTGCCCTCCTCGTAGGAGTCGAGGGTGTACGGGCCGGAGCCGACGACGCCGCCGTCCTTGCGCAGGGCGTCGGCCGGGTAGGCGTCCGGGTCGACGATCGACATGGCGGGCGTCGCCAGGACGAACGGGAAGGTCGCGTCGGGCTTGTTGAGGTAGAAGACGACCTCGCGCTCGCTGGGCGCCTGCACGCGCTCCAGGCTGCCCAGCAGACCGGCCGGGCCACCGCTGACGTTGATCTCGCGGATCCGGTCGATGGAGTGCTTGACCGCCTTGGCGTCGAGGGCGCCGCCGTCGGAGAACTTCAGGCCCTCGCGCAGCTCGCAGCGGTACACCTGGTTGGAGGCGTCGGAGAACTCGCAGCTCTTGGCGGCGTCCGGCTGGGGCGTGCTCGCGCCGACCGGGTAACTGAGCAGCGTCTGGTAGATGTTGCGGAACAGCTCCCAGGAACCGTCCCAGGAGGCGGCAGGATCCAGCGTGCTGGGGGAGCTGGTCGTACCCACGACGATCGGCCCCTCGTCGTCGGGGCTGTCCGACGACAGGACGCCACAGCCGGCGACCAGGGACGATATGGACGCGATGGCCGCCACCCGCCGCAGGCATCGGTTCCGGTTGAACACGCGCACGCTCCTCGATCTGCCATACCAAGGGTCGGCAGACCATACCGCAGTGTTCCGGCCGGTGGCCCCACTCCGTACGGTCCTTGAGACGAGACGTCCGATGACTACGTTGTCAACGGTCCTGTGCGGCCCCGATACGCCGACACGGGCGCCGTTTTCGTCCATGGGCGCCCGTGCCGGGATCGTCGTGCGTCAGCACATGAGGTGTCGCTCGCCTCAGGCGACACCGGCGTTCAGGAAGATGCCGCCGTCGACCACGAGGGTCTGGCCGGTGACCCAGTCCGACTGCTCCGAGGTGAGGAAGGCCGCGGCGCCTCCGATGTCGGAGGGGACGCCGAGCCGGCCCAGCGGGTAGGCCGCGGCGGCCTCCGCCTCCCGGCCCTCGTACAGCGCCTGGGCGAACTTGGTCTTCACCACGGCCGGGGCGATCGCGTTGACCCGCACCTTCGGCGCGAACTCGTGCGCCAGCTGGATGGTCAGGTTGATCAGCGCGGCCTTGCTGACGCCGTAGGCGCCGATGAAGGGCGAGGGCGCGAGGCCGGCGACGGAGGCGATGTTGACGATCGCGCCGCCGTTGTCCTTCTGCCAGGCGTGCCAGGTGCGCTGGGCGAAGCCGAGCGCGGAGACCACGTTGGTCTCGAACACCTTGCGGGCCACGTTCAGGTCGAGGTCGGCGATCGGCCCGAACACCGGGTTGGTCCCGGCGTTGTTGACCAGGAAGTCGACCCGGCCGAAGGCCTCCATGGTGCGTTCGACGGCGACGGCCTGGTGGGCCTCGTCGTGCGCCTTGCCGGCGACGTAGATCGCGCGGTCGGCGCCGAGCTGCTCGACGGCCTCCTTGAGGGCGTCCTCGTTGCGGCCGGTGATGCAGACGCGGTCGCCGCGTGCGACGAGTGCCTCGGCGACGCCGTAGCCGATGCCCCGGCTCGCGCCGGTGACCAGGGCGACCTTGCCCGAGAGTTCCACTGAAGTCATGTCGTGTGTTCCCCAGTCGTCCTAGTCGAGCGGTCCGCCGGCGACGTACAGCACCTGGCCGGAGACGAAGCCGGCCTCCTCGCCGGTGAAGAAGGCGATCGCGTTGGCGATGTCCTCGGGCTCACCGACGCGGTTCACCGGGATCTGGGTGGCGGCGGCGGCCTTGAAGTCCTCGAAGCCCATGCCGACCCGCTCCGCGGTGGCCTTGGTCATCTCGGTGGCGATGAAGCCGGGGGCGACGGCGTTGGCGGTGACGCCGAACTTGCCGAGCTCCTTGGCGAGGGTCTTGGTGAAGCCCTGCAGACCTGCCTTGGCGGCCGAGTAGTTGACCTGGCCGCGGTTGCCGAGCGCGGAGGAGGAGGACAGGTTGACGATCCGGCCGAAGCCGGCGTCCACCATGTGCTTCTGGCAGGCCTTCGACATCAGGAAGGCGCCGCGCAGGTGCACGTTCATGACGGTGTCCCAGTCGGAGACGCTCATCTTGAACAGCAGGTTGTCGCGCAGCACGCCCGCGTTGTTGACCAGGATGGTGGGGGCACCGAGCTCCTCGGTGATGCGCGCGACGGCGGCCTCGACCTGCGCCTCGTCGGAGACGTCGCAGCCGACCGCGATGGCCTTGCCACCGGCGGCGGTGATCTTCTCGACGGTGTCCTTGCACGCGGCCTCGTCGAGGTCGAGCACGGCGACCGCGCGGCCCTCCGCGGCCAGTCGTACGGCGGTGGCGGCGCCGATGCCGCGTGCGGCGCCGGTGACGACCGCGACCCGCTGCTCAGTGGTGGACATTGCTGCTTCTCCTCGCCCTTGGGATGCGGCTCCTGCGGTCGGACCCTTGGTGGTGAGCGACCGCTTAGTACCTTCAGCAGACGTGACGCTAGAAGCCCTGGCACCCGGTGTCAACGGCACACCGCGCGTGTGTGATCCATTCCCCGCGTGTCAGAGCTTCAGCCGGGTCGTGCCCGCAGGGCGGTGACACGGGGCGCCGGCCGCCCGGAGCACTCGATCGGCCCACGGTTGCGCGCCCCGGCGCCGGGCCGACCCTGGCCTCGAAGCGCGAGCCGTTCGTGGCCGGGACAGCTCACGTCCGGGAGCTGGACTGCGGTGACTTCCGCCGGCAGGAGGACGCCCAGCTCCTGTTCGAGGCGGACCGAAGTGACCCGCACCGGCTGGGCGAGGATGCGGGTCCCGACGACGGCATCGCCTGCGAGGCACTCCCCCGGCACGGCGGCGCCACGTCCTCCACGCGCCGCCCGAGGCCCGGAACGCCACGCCCGCCCCGACGCTCCCCGCGGGCACCGCAGCTCCCGCGTCCGCGGCCCCCACCCCAGCGCACCCGCCGTACCCGCGACCACGGCCGCCCCCTCGCCGCCACGGGGTGTGGAGGGTGGGGCGGGCGGCGCGTCGAGCACCGGCCGAGCGACTGGGAGACGGCCGTCGGGGCCGTGTTCGTGGCGAGCTCGGCAATGGCGGGCGGTCACCTGGTCAGGCGCCGGCGCTCCTGACGCCGGACGCCGGTCACCGCACCAGCACCTCCAGCAGCCGCTCCGCCTCCGCCGCCGGATCGGCGGTGAGCCCGGTGTGCACGGGTCCGGGCTGCACGATGGTGGACCGGGGCGCGATCAGCCAGCGGAAGCGCCGGCCGGCGTCGTCGTGGGCGGCCTGGCCCGCCGCGTCGCCGCCCGCGCAGACGCCCTCGACCGCACGCAGGGCGGCCCGCACCCCCTCCAGGTCCACGTCCGAATCGAGGGCCAGCAGCCGGGTCTCGTCGAGATGGGTGCGGGCGGCGACGAACGCGAGGGGACGGCAGTACACGAGCACCCCGGCGTTGACGAACTCGCCGCGTTCGACACGGGGGACCACGCGCAGCACGGCGTACTCGTAGACGTGACGGTCGCTGACGTGACGGTCGTGACGCTCGCTCATCGGTCGCTCCCGAGTCCGTGGATGCGCTGGTGGACGGTGGCCGCACGGTCGAGCAGCGGCCGGGCGTACGCCCGGCGCAGCTCGTCCGGGGTGTCGAAGCCGGGTTCACCGGTCAGCCACGCGTCGGGGATCTCGGCGGTGACCTCGGCGAGCAGGTCCTCGGTGACCCGGGGCGCGAGGTCCGCGGCGGCGGAGGCGATGTCCGGTGCGAAGGGCGCCAGCGCGTGGTCGGCGGCGTCGTAGGGGCGGGCGGCGGAGGCCGCGGCGCCGGGCCAGTTGTGGTGCCAGATCATCGTCGCGCCGTGGTCGATCAGCCACAGCTCGCGGCGCCGGTGCAGCAGGTTGGGGTTGCGCCAGGAGCGGTCCACGTTGCCCACCAGGGCGTCGAACCAGACGATGCGCCCGGCCTCCTCGGGGCTCACCCCGAAGGCCAGCGGATCGAAGCCGAGGGCTCCGGAGAGGAAGTCCATGCCGAGGTTGGTGCCGCCGCTGGACTTGAGCAGGTGCTGCACCTCCTCGTCGGGTTCTCCGAGCCCGAGCACGGGATCGACCTCGACGGTCACCAGGCGGGGCACCCGGAACCCGAGCCGGCGGGCGAGTTCCGCGCACACCACCTCGGCGACGAGGGTCTTGCGCCCCTGTCCCGCGCCGGTGAACTTCACGACGTACGTGCCGAGGTCGTCGGCCTCGACCAGTCCCGGCAGCGAGCCGCCCTCGCGCAGCGGCGCGATGTAACGCGTCGCGATGACTTCCTTGAGCATCGCCCCAGGCTACTGGCGCGTGCCGGGGGACCCGCCCGCGCGACGGCAGCCGTGGCTCACCCCCGTGCGGCCTCCGGCGAGCCGGGCTCTCGGCATTCCCTGAACAGGGCGGGCCCGCCGACCGTACCTCTGACCGGATCACGCAGGCTCTCCGGAAGGAACACATCGGCATGACCAGCGCATCGCTTCAGCCCGCATCGGGACCGGCCCGTCGAACCGTCGTGGCGGCGGCCGGAGCGGCGGGCCTCGCCGTCGCGCTGACCGCGTGCTCGGGCTCGGACGACGGCGGCTCCACCTCCGTGGACGCCGGATCCGGCGCGGGCTCGCAGGACAACGGCGAGACGGGCAGCGGGGGTTCGGGCGGGTCCGCCGCCGGCGGTGCCGCCCTGGCCTCGACCGCCGACATCCCCGAGGGCGGCGGCAAGGTCTTCGCGGATCAAAAGGTGGTGGTGACGCAGCCGACGGCGGGCGAGTTCAAGGCGTTCTCGGCGACCTGCACCCATCAGGGCTGCGCGGTGAAGAGCGTCGCCGACGGGGTCATCAACTGCCCCTGTCACAACAGCAACTTCTCCATCGCCGACGGCAGTGTGCAGAGCGGACCGGCCAAGAAGCCGCTGCCCGCCATGGAGATCACCGTCAGCGGGGACTCCATCACGCTCGCGTGAGCCGTCAGCGCCGGACCGTACGGCGCTGCCGGCCCAGGCGGGCCAGGACCTCGTCGCTGGTCGCGAGGGTGGCGACCAGGGCGAGGCTGTGGCGGATCACGGCGCGGGTGTAGTCGGCGGGCACGCCCGCGATGGCGTCCGTGGGGACGACCACCGTGTAACCGCGGTTCACCGCGTCGAACACGGCGTTGGGCACCGCCACGTTCGCCGAGACCCCGGTGACGATCAGTGTGCGGCAGCCGAGGTTGCGGAGCAGCGCGTCGACGTCGGTGCCCTGGATGGGCGACAGGCCGTGCAGCCGGCGTACGACGAGGTCCTCGGCGGTGACCTCGATCGGCGCGGCGACGCGAACGGCCTCGCTGCCGGTCAGCTGCCGTACCGGGAGCCGTTCGGCGGCCCGGAACAGGCGGGCGTTGCGGTTGGCACCCCGGCCGTCGGGCCGGCGTTCGGCGACGGCGTGGATCACCTGTGTCCCGCTCGCGTGGGCGGCGGCCACCAGCCGGGCCACGTTGGCGAGCGCGCCCGAGGTGCGGGCCTCCTCGGCGAGTTCGGGCAGCGCGCCGTCCGCGCCGACGACGCCCTCCTGGCACTCGACGGTGAGCAGCACGGTCGTGGCCGGATCGAGCAGGTCGCCGAGCTGATCGTACGACGGCACGGTTCCCCCTGGTCGTCGGCTGCCGGGCGGGTGAGGCTAGTCACCATTGCGTGCGGAGGGAAGACGCCCCATCCTTTTCTGACGTGATGTCAGAGGATCATCTCTGGCACGACGTGGGAGCAGGACGGGACAAGAGGGGGACCGTATGACCGCCACGCAGCGCCGGGGCCGGAAGATCATGATGACGCCCGGTGAGCTGGACGAGTTCCTCACCGCACAGCGCACCTGCCGGGTCGCCACGGTGTCCGCCGACGGCGCGCCGCATGTCAGCACGCTCTGGTTCGCCTGGGACGGCACCTCGCTGTGGCTGTACTCGGTGGTGCGCAGCAGGCGCTGGGCACAGCTGCGCCGGGATCCGCGCGTGGCGGTGGTGGTGGACACCGGCGAGGAGTACGACGAGCTGCGCGGGGCGGAGCTGTCCGGGCGTGTGGAGTTCGTGGGCGAGATCCCCCGCACCGGTGAGCTGTGCGCCGAACTGGACGTCCCCGAGACGCTGTTCGCCCGCAAGAACTTCGGCCTGGACGAGATGCCGCACGACGGCCGGCACGCCTGGGTGCGGCTGACCCCGGAGAAGATCGTCTCCTGGGACTTCAGGAAGCTGGGCGGACCGCACTAGCAGGAGCGGCGGCGCCTTCACCCCACCTTCTGGCCCGCCTCCTGAAGCGCCTGCACCGCGGCCCGGATCGACGGGCGGCGGTCGGCGTCCGCGCGCCAGACGACGTAGACATGGCGCCGCATCCGCTGCTTGAGCGGGACCGTGACGACCCCCGAGGGCAGCGGATTGCGGCCGAGCAGCGGGGCGATGCAGACGCCGAGGCCCGCGGAGACCAGTCCGAGCTGGGTGTGGCTCTCGGCGGCGCGGTGGCCGATGACGGGCTCGATGCCCTTCGAGCGCAGGGTGAACATCAGCCACTCGTGGCAGAACTCGCCCTCGCCCCAGGTGATCCACTCGTCCTCGGCGAACTCGGCGAGGTCCACCTCGTCGCGGCCGGCGAGCCGGTGCCCGGCCGGTACGGCGACGTCGGCGGGGTCGTCGAGGATGGGCGCCTTGACCAGCCCGTCGGGCACCGGCATCGGCTTGTTGTACCAGTCGAGGACCACCGCGAGGTCGAGGTCGCCGCGCACCACCCCGGCGATGCCGGCCTCCGGCTCCAGTTCGCGGGAGCGTACCCGCAGCGCCGGATGCTGCTCGCGCAGGGCCGCCAGAGCGACGGGGAACAGCCCCCGCGCGGCGGTGGGGAACGCCGAGACGCGCAACTCGCCGGCCACCTGGCCGCGCTGCGCCTCCAGGTCGGACTGGGCGAGCTCGACCTGGGACAGGATGCGCGCCGCGTGCTCGGCGAGCAGCCGCCCCGCGTCGGTGAGCCGCACCCCGCGGCCGTTCTTGGCGAGGAGCCGCTGTCCCACCTCACGCTCCAGCTTGGCCATCTGCTGCGAGACGGCGGACGTCGTGATGTGCAGCCCTTCGGCCGCGCCGCTGACCGAGCCGTGCCGGGCGAGGGCATCGAGGGTACGCAGGCGCTCCAGGTTCAACATATAAGCAATGCTACGAGATACCGGGTGCGAAATCTCGATTGTGCTACGAGATCCTGTCCAGCATCGTGGGGTCCATGAGCAGCGTCACCTCGTCCACCGCCCCCGCCTCGCGCCCGGTCACGCCACCCGCGTCGCCGCCCTCGTCCCGGCCCCGCCCGGACTGGCGCCTGCGCTTCGGCGCGTTGTCCCTGATCTGGGGCTTCAGCTTCCTCCTCATCAAGGTCGGCACCCACGGCTACGCGCCCTTCCAGGTCACGCTCGGCCGGCTGGCGTTCGGCACGGCGGTGCTCGCGGTGGCGATGGCGGTGCGCCGGGAGCGGCTGCCGCGGGGCTTGCGCACCTGGGGCCATCTCGCGGTGGCCGGCTTCCTGCTCAACGCCCTGCCGTTCTCGCTGTTCGCCTTCGCCGAGCTGACGATCCCCTCCACGCTGGCGGGCATCTGCAACGCGACCTCGCCGCTGTGGGGCATGGCGCTGTCCCTGGTGGCCCTGTCCGAGGACCGCCCGACCCGGCTGCGGGTGGCGGGACTCGGCCTGGGCTTCCTCGGCGTGCTGACGGTGCTGGGTGCCTGGCAGGGGTTCCACGGCCTGGACGCCCGCGGCACCGCGATGGCCCTGCTCGCCTCGCTGAGCTACCCCGTGGGCTGGATCTACGTCCGCCGCACCCTGGCGGGCAGCAGCCACTCCAACCTGTCCCTCACCGGCGGCCAGCTTCTGCTCGCCACCGTCCAACTGGCCGTCGTCACCCCCCTGTTCACCAGCGTGCCGAGCGAGTTCGCGATCGTCCCGCTGCTGGCGATCGCGGCCCTCGGCACGCTCGGCACCGGGCTCGCCGTCCTCATCCAGTACGGCCTGGTCGCCGAGGTCGGCCCCACCACCGGCCAGATGGTCACGTACTTCGTCCCGGTCATCGCCGCCGCGGCGGGCATCGCGATCCTCGGCGAGACCCTGACCTGGTCGACGCCGGTGGGCGCGGTCATCGTCCTGGCGGGCGCGGCCCTCACCCAGGTGAAGCCGAAACGGGTGCCCTAGAGGGCCCGAAACGGGCGTCCCAGGGGGTGCCGGATACGGGCGTCCTGAGGGTGCCGGATACGGGCGTCCTGAGGGTGCCGGATACGGGCGTCCCAGGGGGCGCCGGACACGGGCGTCCTGAGGGCGCCCGAAACGGGCGTCCCAGGGCGTGCCGGACACGGGTGTCCCAGGGGGTGCCGAACACGGGAGTCCCAGGGGGTGCCCGCAGCGGCCCGGTCGCCCTTCGGGCGGACGACGCGACCTCGCGGCACCCCTGGCCGCCGTTCAGACGTACGTCCTCTGCGCCTCCCCGGCCCCTCCGAGGGCACCCGCGATCGCCTCGGCCAAGGGCTCGATGTCGTCCTCGGTCAGGGTCGAGACGGTGACGCGGATACCCGGCGGCGCGCTCATCCGGAAGCGGGCGCCGGGGGCCACCGCCCAGCCGGCGTGCAGGAGGCGGGCGACGGCACCGGTCTCGTCCGTGACCGGCACCCAGACGTTCATGCCGCTGCGGCCGTGTGCCGTGATCCCGCGCCGGGCCAGAGCCGCCATCAGCGCCTCCCGGCGCCGGGTGTACGCGTTCGCCACCGCCCGCGGGTCCACCGTGCCGTGGGCCCACAGCCGCACCAGGGCCCGCTGGACGATCAGGCTGACCCAGCCGGGCCCCAGCCGCTGCCGGCCGCGCACTCGGTCGAGCGTGACCGCGTCGCCGGTGAGCACCGCGAGCCGCAGATCGGGGCCGTACGCCTTGGCGGCCGAGCGCACGAACGCCCAGCTGTGAGTGGTGCCGGCGAGCGGGTGCAGCGGGAGTCCGGCGATGTGGTGCCCGTGATCGTCCTCGATCAGCAGCGTCTCCGGGTGCTCCGCGAGCACGGACCGCAAGGCACCCGCGCGTGCGGCGCTCAGGGCGGCGCCGGTCGGGTTCTGCGCCCGGTCGGTGACGATCAGCGCCCGCGCCCCGCCCGCCAGGGCCCGCCGTACGTCGTCGGCGAGCGGCCCCTCGTCGTCGACGCCGACGGGGACGACGCGCAGTCCCAGCGCCGGGACCAGGTCGAGCACACTCCGCCACCCCGGGTCCTCCACGGCGACCGTGTCGCCCGGCCTGAGCTGCGCCGTGAGGACCCGTTCGAGGGCGTCGAGCGCGCCGGAGGTGACGGCGACGGGGCCGTCCGGAACGCCGTCGGCGTCCAGCTCCGCTCGCGCGAGACGGGCCAGCTCGGGTTCCACGGGCGCGTGCCCGTACAGCACCGGCTCCCGGTCGCCCTGTGCCGCCGCGGCGGCGAACGCCTCGGCCAGCGGGGGCAGCAGGACCGGGTCCGGGTTGCCGTCGGAGACGTCCCGCACGCCCGCGGGGACCTCCACCCGGATGAATTCGCGCCCCGTGGTCGCCGGTCTGGGCCGCACCCTGCTGCCGCGCCGGCCCGCGGTCTCGATCACCCCGCGCTCGCGCAGCGTGCGGTACGCGGCGGCGACCGTGTTGGGGTTCACCCCGAGGTGCTGCGCCAACTCCCGCAGGGGCGGCAGCGGTTCGCCCGGCCCCAGCGCGCCTTCGCGCACCGCGCGCTCGATGCTCGCGGAAATCTCCGCTGCACGCCGGCCCTCGATCCGATAGTCTCCTAGCACAAAGTCGATTATGCACTAGTGCAATGGAGAACGCCATGCCGGGGACCCAGCCGCCGCAGCAGACCGCCACCACCTACCCGCCCACCGAGCGCACGGTCCCCACCCGCTCCCCCGACCGCGCCGCCTACGACAAGGAACTGGTGCACGCGATACTCGACGAGGGCTACGTCTGCCACCTCGGGTTCGTCCGCGACGGCGCGCCGGTGGTGCTGCCCACCCTCTACGGCCGGGTCGGAGAGCGTCTCTATGTGCACGGGTCGACGGGCTCGCGCCCCCTGCGCGCGGCGGGCCAGGCCGATCCGGGCCTCCCGGTCTGCCTGACCGTGACCCATGTCGACGGCCTGGTGCTGGCCCGCTCGGCCTTCCACCACTCGATCAACTACCGCTCCGTGGTGGTGCACGGCCTCGCCCACGACGTCACCGACCCCGAGGAGAAGCGTCAGGCCCTGGACGCCCTGGTGGACCACGTGGTGCCGGGCCGCGCAGCCGACTCCCGCCCCGCCAACAAGAAGGAGCTCGCCGCCACCGCGGTGATCCGCCTCGACCTGAACGAGGTGTCCGCCAAGCTCCGCACCGGCGGCGTCAACGACGAGCCGGAGGACCTCGCCCTCCCCCACTGGGCCGGCGTCCTCCCCCTGCGCAAGGGGTACGGCACCCCGGTCGCCGACCCGGACCTGGCGCCCGGCACCGAACTCCCGGAGTACCTCGCGGCCCTGTGACGCACGCACACCTGAGCGGGGCCCTCGCGCCGCGCGGCGCGAGGGCCCCGCTCCGTCACACCGGAACCGCGTCGGCCGCCTCCCCGCCGTGACGGCCGCGCGCACCGCGCGCCTCCGCCGCCGCCAGCCCCGCGACCGAGCCGAGCATCAGCAGGGTCCCGAGCAGGGTCGCCGCGGTGAGCCGCTCGCCGAGCAGCGTGACCGCGAGCACCGCCGCGCTCACCGGCTCCAGCAGCATGATCACGGAGACGGTGGCGGACCGCACGACGGCCGCACCGGCGAAGTAGAGGCCGTAGGCGAGAGCCGTCGGGACCGTCGCGATGTACGCGATCAGACACAGCAGGACGGCCGGCTCGCCGGTGTGCGGCACCAGCCCCTCGATGGCCGCGAACGGCAGCAGCAGCGCGCTGGTGGCGGCGAAGGCCCCGACGGTCGTACCGGAGGCGTCCGTTCGGCCGTCCCGGCCCCACCACCGGGTGAGCAGCGTCATCGCCGAGTACCCGGCCGCGGACAGCAGGGCGAGCAGGACACCCCAGGCGTCCACGGTCGTGTCCGAGCCGCCGAGCACGAGGACGACGAGTCCGAGGAGTGCGCCCGCCACGGCGGCCGACCCGCCACGCCCCAGCCGCTCCGCGAGGAGCACCCGCGCGCCGAGCGCGATGAGGACGGGTCCGGCGCCGAGGGTGACGACGGTGGCCACGGCGAGGCCCGTGGCGGAGACGGCCGCGAAGTAGGCGGTCTGGAACACCGCGAGCCCCGCTCCGGTGGCCCCGGCGCGCAGCGCCCTGCGCCCGAGCGGCTCGGGTACGGCGGTCCGGGCGCGCGGCAGCAGCAGCCGGGCGGCGAGCAGCAGCACCAGCCCGGCCGCACAGCGCCAGAAGGAGAGGGAGACGGGCCCCATGTCACCGGCCTGGTAGACCAGCGATGCGGCAGCGCCCGCGGTGCCCCAGGCGGCACCGGCGACGATCAGATAGAGCAGGCCACGCCCGACGGGCAGGGCAGGGGAAGTGTTCGACACAGGTTCTCTCCGCAGAAGCGCGCACACGCGTGGTCGGCGTGGGCGCGGAAGTTCGGAAAGGACGCCGGACCGGAAGCGGATGCGAGCGTCAGGTCCTCGGACCTGACGGGGCACCGGCTCGGCGGCGTCCGTGGACTTCGTCTGCGGGCGGCACCGTCACGCCCGGCGGCACGCCGGGCGTGTGGACGGAAGGGCCCGCCTCAGGCGGCCGGAGGCGGAAGAACGAGTGCGCGCGCATGCATGATCGTCACCTTATGCGGCCCTTCCGGGAGCCGACAACTCCCTTTCGGGCCCGCCGCTCGCCACCGGCTGCTCGGAGCTCTTGGCCGGGGCGGAGGACTGGGCGATGAAGGCGCCCGTCAGCACCACCACACCCCCGATGATCTGCGGCGCCGACAGGTGTTCGCCCAGCAGGACCCAGGCCAGCACGGTGGCGATGACCGCTTCGAGGCAGGCCACGACGCCGGCGACCTGCGGTGAGAGCCGGCGCACCGAGAGGACGCCGGTGACGTACGCGACGACGGTGGCGAGGAGGACGATCCAGGCGAGCAGCGCGAACGCGGCGACGGGGGTGCCGTTCATGTCCGCGCTGCCGGCGAGCACCGACCAGTCCATGGACCAGGGGCGGGCGACGACGGTGAGCACGGCGGCGCCGACCAGCAGTCCGTAGGCGATCACGCCGAGCGGGTCGGGTGCGTCGTCGCCGGCGTCGCTGCCCTGGTCGGAGAGGACGAAGTAGCCGACCTGGCAGCAGGCGGCGCCGAGCGCGAGCAGCAGTCCGAGGGCGTCGAAGCCGAGCCCGGACCAGACCTCCACGACGCACGCGAGTCCGCCCACCGCCAGGACCACACCGACGGCGGCGGCCCGGGTCACCGGCCGGCGCTGCACGAACCGCACCCAGCCGAGCACGAGCGCCGGCGCCAGATACTCGACCAGCAGCGCGACGCCCACGGGGATGCGGGAGATGGCGGCGAAGTAGCAGGCTTGCACACCGGCGACGGCGAGCAGCCCGAACCCCGCGAGCAGTCCGGGACGGCGGCGCAGCAGCCCCCGGTGGCGCACGGCCAGCGGCAGCATGACGAGGGCGGCGCCGGCCACCCTGAGCCACACGACGTGGAGCGGGTCGAGGCCCGCCTCGATCAGCGGCTTGGCCGCGACACCGGATCCCCCGAAGGCCACCGCGGACAACAGGGCGAGGCCGAGACCGACGCCCTTGCCGCGGTTGCTCCGGGTGCTGACAGACGTATGCACCGGCACATGATGACAGGCACCGACAGGAGCGTCACCCCCTATGGCACCTGTCTCACCGACTGGACGGCGCGGAGGCGTCGCACGGGCGCGTCTGCACGCTCACCAGGACGCCGGATCACCGCGCCCGACCGCGCACTCCCCGCTCCGGTCACCGGCCGGGCCGTCCGCCCCGGCGTCGAGGTCGCGCCGACCGGTGCGTGCCTCGATGCGGGCGAACAGTTCGTGCGGGTCGATCCCGGCACGCCGGAGCACCTCGACCGCGCGTGCCTGCGGGTCCACGACGATCGCCGCGAGCAGGTCCACGCCCCGTGCGGGGGTGTCGTCGCGGCGTGCGGCGCGCTCACGGGCGTACTCCATGCACCCGGCGGCCAGGGGCGAGAAGCCCGCGGCCTCCGTCACCACGGGAACGGACCCGGAGTCCTCCACCGCGCTCTGCCAGCGCAGGCCGTAACCAATGCTGCGCTGGACCAGATACCCGAGCAGCCGGGCGGTCTGCGGGCCGTCACCGACGACGGCGCTCACCTCGGCGTCGCTCTCCAGGAGCGAGTGCAGCAGATGGGCGGTGTCGATCTGCCGGTCCCCGTCCCTGAGGGCCCGGCGACGGGCACCGGCGACCACCGCTGCCAGCTCCGCGCTGAGCCTGGCATCGTTGTCCGCACTCTGGGTGCCCTGCTGGTGCGGCTCTCGGTCCGACTGCCGGGGAATACGGTGTTGCACATCCTCCACCCCATCAGTCCCGTCGGCACGGGTCATCCCCGGCGGGGAGCATCTTCGCGTCCCACGGGAAGTGGACACGGCCGGCCGGCATCTCCTCCTTGCGGATGACATCAGGCCGTTCCACGCCGAGGGGCGCGCGCCGACTTGACCCACGCCCCCGAGGGCAACCGAAGGGGCGTGCCGTTGGTCCAACACGGGCATGGAGAGCAGGTGCTGGCTGGTGGCCCTGCCTGCGGTGGACGGCAGGCAGTACGTCTACCGTGTCCACGCCCCCGAGGACGCGCTGCTCGCCGACCTGTTCTGGGAGGCGTGGCACTGCCACGACGAGGGCCCCCATCCGCGCGCGTGGGACGTCTTCGACGCGGCTGTCATACGCCGGGTCGGCTGACCCGCACACACCACGGCGCCCCGCGGACCGCTCCGCGGGGCGCCGTGCAAGTGCGCCGAGCAGGTCCGCCGACGACTGTCGGCCCCCTGCCGGCTTATGCCGTTCCCCTGTCAGTCCTCGTCGGCGAGGATCAGATACAGCTTCTTGCGGGCCTCGTTGATGACGGCGAGAGCCTTGTCGCGCTGCTCCTTGCTGCCGGTCTTCCAGACCTGACCGAAGGCCTCCATCAGCCCGAACCCGGCCTGACGGATCTCACTCAGCGCCTCCCAGTCGACCCCGCGCGAGGCCTCCTCCCAGGGCGCCTCGGGGCCCTCCTCAGCCGCCGAACGGCCGGCTTCGGTGAGCGAGAACAGCTTCTTGCCGCCGCCGCCCTCCGTCTCACTGGTGATCAGTCCCTCGTCCTCCAGCAACTGGAGGGTGGGGTACACCGAGCCGGGGCTGGGCTTCCACGCCCCGCCGCTGCGCTCCGCGATCTCCTGGATCATCTCGTAGCCGTGCATGGGCCGCTCCTTCAGCAGGGCGAGGATCGAGGCCCGTACGTCACCGCGCCGTGCCCTTCCCCTCGGTCCGCCGCGCCCTCGACCACCCCAGGGGCCGTGCCCGAAACCCGGACCGAAGCCGGGACCGCCACCACCGGGACCCCCCGGTCCGAAGGGCCCGAACGCCGCACGCAGCCGCTCGAAGTCCCCGCCCCGGCCCCCGCGAGGCCCGCCATGACCGCGTCCGTGCTCATCACCGTGGGTACGCATCGCAACCACTCTCCATTCCATCGTTGATCTGTCGCGATGCGTCAACGATATATCGGAACAGTACGCGTGACAAGTCTCGGCCCGCTGTGATCCCGAGCGCTGCACCGGTGACCGGTCCAGCGCTCGTGGATTGGCCTTGGCCCGGTGTTGCGGGCGGCCCCTACCGTCGGGGCATGCGGATTCGAATCGTCGATGCCTTCACCGACCGGCCCTTCGCCGGCAACCCCGCCGGAGTTCTGCTTCTGGACGCCTTCCCGGACGACGCGTGGCTGCAGAAGGTGGCCCTGGAGGTCAACCACGCCGAGACCGCCTTCGCCCACCCGCTCCCCGCGGGCGGCGAGGCCGACTGGGCGCTGCGCTGGTTCACCCCCGCCACCGAGGTCGCGATGTGCGGCCACGCGACCCTCGCCACCGCACACGTCCTGCGGTCCACCGGCGCCCACGAGGGGCCGGTACGGTTCGCCACCCGCAGCGGCGTCCTGATCGCCACGCCCGCCGAGGACGGCTCGATCACCCTGGACTTCCCGACCGCACCGCTCACCGCCGTCGGCATCCCCGAGGGTGTCGCCGAGGCCCTGGGCGCCGAGCCGCTCGCCGCCTTCGACACCGGCCCGCAGGTCGGAGACCTGCTCGTCGAACTCGCCGACGAGAAGACCGTCCACGCCCTGCGCCCCGACACCAGGGCCCTCGGCGTCCACTCCGAGCGGGGCATCATCGCCACGGCCCTCGCGGCGGACCCCGCCAACGGCTACGACTACGTCTCGCGCTGCTTCTTCCCCAACGTCGGCATCGACGAGGACCCGGTCACCGGCAGCGCCCACACCGCGCTGGCTCCGTACTGGTCCGGGCGCCTCGGCCGCACCGACCTCACCGGGCTCCAGGCCTCGGCCCGCTCCGGCCGCGTCCGCACCCGGCTGCGCGGGGAGCGGACCCTGCTGAGCGGCCGGGCGGTGACGGTCATCGAGGGCGACCTGCTGGTCTGACCCCTGACGGGGCCGCCCGAGAACGCCCCTGGTTCACGCCGTCGGCAGCCAGTCGACCTTCCCGGCCAGCAGCGCGTAGCCCACGAACGCCCCGATGTCGAGCAGCGTGTGCGCGACCACCAGCGGCCCGACCCGGCCCCAGCGGCGGTACAGGTGGACGAACACCACGCCCATCACCATGTTGCCGATGAACCCGCCGATGCCCTGGTAGAGGTGGTACGAGCCGCGCAGCACCGAACTGGCTGCCAGCGCGGCACCCGGCGACCAGCCCAGCTGCCCGAGCCGGCGCAGCAGATACCCGACGACGATGACCTCCTCGACGATCGCGTTCTGCAGCGCCGAGAGGATCAGCACCGGGTACTTCCACCACACGTCCGGCAGCGCCTCCGGCACCACGGTGAGGTTGAAGCCGAGGCCCCGTGCGGCGAGGTAGAAGGCGATGCCGGTGCTGCCGATCACGGCCGCGATCGCCGCTCCGCGGCCCAGGTCGGACCAGGGCCGGCCGCGGTCGAAGCCGAGGGTGCGCAGGCCCGCGCCCTCGCGCAGCAGGAAGTGGGCAACCAGGGCGACCGGCACGAGCGCGGTGGTGATCCCGAAGAGCTGCCAGGCCAGGTCGAGCCACGGCCGGCCGGGCGCGGCCGAGGCGTTGAGCGTGGCCGCCTGGTCCTTCAGACCGCCGGGTCTCGTGACCGACCCGATAAAGCTGATCAGCGCGGACACTCCGCTCGCGCCGAGTGACAGCGCGAGCACGAGCAGCGTCTCGTGGCGGAGCGTCGTCCGCGAGAGCCCTGCCCGAGCATGAGAATCGGCCGCCCCCGGGCCCGCCTCCGCCTGCACACCTGCCTCCACTTCACCGACCGGTCCGATCAGTATGAAGGGCCGCGCTGCGCGCACGACGGCCACCAGGGCAGACCGCGCTCGGGCCCAGGCCGTGATCAACGCGGCAACGGCAGGCGACGGCTGGATGCGACCCCGGCTGCGCGCGCGACGACCGCCCGGGCCGGACCGTGACCGACGCGGGCACGGCCGACCACAGCCAGGTGACACCCGCACCGTGCGCGCAACACCCACCGGGGCCGACCGCTCGAGCCGGGCCGTTGCTCGACCCGGGAACGGACGGCCGCGGCCGGGTGACACCCGGGCGGGGTGCGCGACGGCCGCCGGGGCGGACCGTGATCGCCGCGCGAACGGCAGGCGACGGCTGGGGACCCCCCCCCCGGCTGACGGCGCGACGGCCGCAGGGGGGGCCGCTCGGCCCCGGCCGTGATCGACGCGGGAACGGACCGCCACGGCCGAGTGAGACCCGTGACCCGCCCGGCAGGGCTGTCGCCGCCACCGGGGAGCCGGCTCAGGCCGTGGGGACCGGTTCCGGGAGGCCCACCGGCCAGGTGTGGACCGGGTCGCCCTGCTCCATGAGGGCGCGGTAGCGGCGGGTGGTGGCGGCCAGCGCCGCGTCCCGGGCGAGGCCCTGCTCCAGGGCCCGGTGGAAGGTCGCCGCCTGCCAGCTCGCGCCATTCATGCGACGCCGGCACCGCTCCTCGATCACCCCGAGATACAGATCGCGGTCGGCGGGCTCAATCCCCCAGGCGTCCAGGCCGGCCTCGGCCAGCGGCAGCAGCTCGTCACGTACGAGCGCGACCGCGTCGACCTCGGCGGTGCCGCCGTACCGTCCGCGCCGGGGCCAGGTGAAGCGGGCGTCGATGCCGTGCTTGCAGGCGGCGTCGAAGTTGGCGGCGGCGGCCTCGAAGGGCAGCCGGGTCCACACGGGCCGGCTCTCCTCTGCGAGGGCACGGACGACGCCGTAGTAGAAGGCGGCGTTGGCGACGACGTCGGTGACGGTGGGCCCGGCGGGCAGCACACGGTTCTCCACACGCAGGTGGGGGACGCCGTCGGCGATGCCGTAGACCGGGCGGTTCCAGCGGTAGATCGTGCCGTTGTGCAGGACGAGCTCGGCGAGCGTCGGGGTGCCGCCCCCGTCCAGCACGTCGAGCGGGTCCTCGTCGTCGCAGATCGGCAGCAGGGCCGGGAAGTAGCGCAGGTTCTCCTCGAAGAGGTCGAACGCGGAGGTGATCCACCGCTCCCCGAACCAGGTGCGCGGCCGCACCCCCTGCGCCTGCAGCTCCGGCGGCCTGGTGTCGGTCGACTGCTGGAACAGCGGCGGCCGGGACTCGCGCCACAGCTCGCGGCCGAACAGGAAGGGCGAGTTGGCACCGACCGCGATCTGCGCGGCGGCCACCGCCTGCGCCGCGTTCCACACATCGGCGAACCGGGCCGGCGTGACCTGCAGATGCAGCTGTACGGAGGTGCAGGCGGCCTCGGGAGCGATGGACTTCGAGGTGCACCTCAGGTGTTCCACGCCGTCGATGTCGAGGCTGAAGTCCTCACCCCGGGCGGCGACGATCTGATCGTTGAGCAGGGTGTAGCGATCGACGTCGGAGAGGTTCGAGGACACCAGGTCGTCCCGGTCCAGCGTCGGCAGAATGCCGATCATCACGATTCCCGCGTCCACCTCACGGGCTTTCCGGTCGGCGTACGAGAGCGAGGTCCGCAGTTCCTCGGCGAGCCGGTCGAATACGCGTCCGTCCAACCGGTGTGGGGCGATGTTGACTTCCAGATTGAACATGGCGAGTTCTGTTTGGAAGTCGCGGCTGGCGATCCGCTCCAGGACTTGCGCATTCAACATTTTCGGCATGCCGTCGGCACCAGCCAGATTCAATTCGATCTCCAGCCCCATGAGATTCTTGGGGCGATCGAACCGCTTCTCCGCCAGGAGTCGCTCCAAGCCCGTCAGGCACCTGCGGAGCTTGTCGCGGTAGCGCTGGCGATCGGACAGGTCGAACTGACCTGCCACGACCTTCTCCCCCATCGAAGCGTCCCTCCTCGGATGGGCGGGCCGCAGAACGGCCGCCGGGTCCCGGTCCACAGGGGAGGATGCCCAGCCGATGCGATCGATAACGTCCCGGCGGGACGCGTCGACCGCTACCCTGGTCGATATTGACCAGCGGCACATTCACCGGGCATGGCGCCAAACGCACGTTACGGACCGGCGAACAACTCGTGAAAAACGCCGACGACAATTAGCCGACCGCTTAGCGGGCGTTTTCCGAGGTCACCGGCGTGCACCCTGTCTGGAATCGGGATGATTCTCGCGTTTCACCGACCAGAAGTACCCTTGCTCACCGGGCCGGAAACAGCTAGACGAAACATAGTCTGAACACGTGTCGTATAAACTTCGCGAACAAGGCAGAAGGTTGGCGCCCACGGTCGAGTGATCCAGCCGTCGAGGCGACGTGCGGCAGGCCTCACCCCCGCCTCGCGCGCTCAGACCCCCGGCCCCTGCCTCTCTGACCTTCGCGAGCTGACAGCGCCGTCCGCCCCGCCACGCCCCGCCCTCGCGCCACTGTGCCTTCGAATGAGAGGCGACCCACCATGCCGCTGCATGTCCCCCCGGCTCCCGCGCCCGCACTGCGTTCCGTCCTGACCGCGCTCTCCTCCCCCACCGCGGTCAGCGAGGCCCGAACTCCCTCCCTGCTCAGCGCCCAGGGACCTGTCTCGCCCGAGCTCCCCCTGCCCGTGCATGTGCTGGACCGGATCACCGCCGAGGGCGTGTCCGCGACCCGGCTGGCCGGCTGGCGCTTTCTGATCCGCAGCGGCGATCGCGCGGTGGCCGCCGCGGACGCGGTGCTCACGCCCGACGGCTGGACCTTCTCCCGGTTCTTCGAAGGCCCGTACATCGGCTCCACGGAGCTGGCCGTGCGCCAGGCGGAGGCGATGGCCCAGCCGTACCAGCCGCGGTTGCTGTCGGTACCCGGCCTGTACATGCTGACGCTCTGGCTGCACGGCGACCCGACCGCGGACGGTGCCACCGGACACCCGGCAGCCACCGATCTGCTGGTCCCGCTCGCTCCGGCGCCGCCGGGCATCGCCGCGCACCGTCCGCACCGGGTCGCCGAGCTCCTCCCGGTGCTGACCCTCAGGGTGACGCCCACCCGCCTGCTCGGCTCCCCGGCCTGACACCCCACGTACCCGGCTTCCCGGCCCGACACCGCACGCGGCGACGCTCTGTGCACGAACACCCCTCCCGGGCCGGACTAGCCCCATCCGGCCACGTCGAACCACCCGAAGTGACAGTGCAGTTGAGATGAACCGTCCGCGTGGGTGATGCGTCATGAACCAGTGAGGAGCGGTGCCGCGAAATCCCTGCGGAAAGCCGCCCGTGGGGCAACACTGGTTTCCGACCGACTTATCGCAACGGGGGGCGGCCATGAACGACGCTTCAAGCCGCAGAACTGACACGACAGCCGACCCACAGGTCTCAACAGAGCGAAAGAACCCACCCATGTGCCAGCACCAGCCACCGTGCCCTTCAGCAGACTCCGCCGACCGGGAATCCGCCCGCCTCGTGGCGCACCACCCGGAACAGGGATGGAGCCTGCTGTGCAACGGTGTCGTGCTCTTCGAGGACACCGGCGAGCTCCTGCCCGACGGCAGGATCATCGCACCGCAGCGTCCGCGGAGCACAGCCCAGGTGATGACCACCGCCTGAGCATCCCCGCCCGGGGACACGAGGGGCCGGACCGCAGCAGCACTGCGAACCGGCCCCGACGCGTGTCCGGCACGGATCACTCACCGTGATGCGGCGCACGGGCCCGAGTGACGGCACGCCACCCCGTCATCTCCCTCCCAGCGCCTCGCGGATCGCGTAGTACGCGGGCTTGCGGCGCAGCTCCTCGTCCCACGGCAGGGCCGCGCCCTCGCCCTCGAAGAACGCCGGGATCCAGGAATACTTGTCGGTGTAGTCCCAGATGGTCACCCCCACACACCGGCGCACCGCGAGGCACGCCTCGGTGACGTCCCGGTACCAGTCGGCCTGCGTGGCCAGCTTCGTCTCGTCGGCCGGGAGTTCCATCCGGATGTCGACCTCCGTGAGAGCCGTGTCCAGACCGAGCCGGGAGAAGCGGCGGAGGTTGTCCTCCAGGGTGTCCGGATAGCCGTACTGCAGCGCGAGATGCGCCTGCATGCCGATGCCGTGCAGCGGAACGCCCTGCGCGCGCAGCTCCTTGGCCAGCCGGTAGTAGGCGTCGCTCTTCGGGCCGATCGCCTCGATGTTGTAGTCGTTGAGAAAGAGCTTCACCCGTGGATCCGCCTCGTGCGCCCAGCGCAACGAGTCGGCGATGTAACCGGGCCCGAGCGTCTTGTAGAAGATCGTCTCCCGGTAGGTGCCGTCCTCGTTGAACGCCTCGTTGACGACGTCCCAGGCGAACACCTTGCCGCGGTAGTGCCGCACCTCGGCCTGGATGTGCTTCTTCAGCACGGCCCTGAGCTCGCCCGCCGTCCATTCCCGCCCGGTGAGCCAGTCGGGCAGCTGGCTGTGCCAGACGAGGGTGTGTCCCCGCACCTTCTGATGGTGCGCGCGGGCGAAGTCGACGATCTCGTCGCCCTTGGACCAGTCGAACACGCCCTGTTCGGGCTCGGTGGCGTACCACTTCATGCCGTTGCCGGGCGTGATCTGGTCGAACTCCCTGCCGAGGATCTCCGTGTAGGGGCGGTCGGTGAGCTCGGGGTTGTCGGTGGCGCTGCCGAAGTAGCGGCCGTGCCGCTGGGCGAGCTCCGCGAGCGTGGGCGGCTTGCCGTGCCGCTCCTCGCCGGCCTGGGCCGCCGGCCCGGTGACGACACCGGCGGCCACCAGAGCGGTGGCGAGCGCCCCGGCGAGTCTGAGCCGGTTCCGGGAGCGGATCGTGCTGCGCGTGCTGCGCATGGTGCGACTCCTCACGTGCGTGGGTGGGTGTGAGCCGTGCGTGTCGGTGCAGGTGTGAGCCGTACGTTCCGTGCGGGAAGTGAGCCGTGCGTCGCGGGCGCCGGTCATCCCTTCGTCGCGCCCGCGGTGAGGCCGCCGACGAGCTGCCGCTCGGCGACCGAGTAGAAGGCGAGCGCGGGGACCATGGCCAGGACCAGGTACGCGAAGACCCGCGCGGTGTCCGCCGAGTACTGCCCCTGGAACTGCTGGACGCCGATCGGGATGGTCCACCACGTGGACTCGGTGAACACCAGCAGCGGCAGGAAGAAGTTGTTCCAGCTGGTGACCACGGCGAGCACCGACACCGTGCCGAGTGCCGGCCGCGCCATGGGCAGCAGCACCTTCCAGAAGAAGGCGAGCGGGCCGCAGCCGTCGAGCGTCGCCGCCTCCTCCAGCTCCCCCGGGATCTGCCGGAAGAAGCCCCGCAGGATGATGATCGTCATCGGCAGTCCGAAGGCGGCCTGCGGCAGGATCACCCCGAGCGGGTTGTCCAGCAGCCCCATCGCCCGCAGCAGCAGGAACAGCGGCAGGGCGGCCACCGCGAAGGGGAACATGAGCCCCATCGTGAACAGCGTGAACAGCACCTCCCGCCCCCGGAAGGCGAACCGCGCGAAGGAGAAGGCCGCCAGCGCCGACACCGCGACCACGATCAGTGCGGTGGCCACCGCGATGAGCGTGCTGTTGCCGACCAGCCGCCAGAAGTCCGTGGAGGCGAGGATGTCCGTGTAGTTGGATCCCACCCACGGGTCGGGCAGCCCGACGGGGTTGCTCGACAGCTGGTCGGTGGACTTGAACCCGGACAGCACCGCGTACAGCAGCGGCACGGCCATGACCGCGCCGACGACGATCAGTACGACGTGCAGCGGCAGTGTCCGCGGGAACCTGCCGCGCCGGGGCCCGGACCGGGGTTCGGTGAGCGTGGCCGCGTTCCGCTTGTCCGTGTCGGTGAGGGTCACTTGGCGCCTCCTCGCATGGTCGTGGTGGCCCCCTCCAGGTCCCGGCGCAGGACGAACCGCTGGTAGGCGAGGGCGAAGACGAGGCTGATGCCGAACATGACCACGCTGATCGCGCTGGCGTAGCCGACCTGGTAGCGCTTGAAGCCGTACTGGAACATGGTCACGGCCATCGTCTCGGAGTGGTGGTCGGGGCCGCCCTGGGTGATCACCCAGACCAGGTCGAAGAGCTGGATGGCCCCGATGACCGACAGGAACACGCTGATCCGCAGGGTGGGCGCGAGCAGCGGCAGGGTGACGTTGCGGAACCGCTGCCAGGGGCCCGCCCCGTCGATCAGTGCCGCCTCGGTCAGCTCCTTCGGGATGGACTGGAGTCCGGCCAGGTAGAGCATCATGTGGAAGCCGAAGTACTTCCACGTCATGACCAGGAACAGGGTCGCCATCACCATGTCGGGATCGGCGAACCACTCACCGCCGACCCCCTCCAGACCGACCTTGCCCAGGACCTGGTCGGCGAGACCGTCGCCCGGGGCGAAGATCATGGCGAACAGCACACCGGTGATGGCCTCGGACAGCACGTACGGGGCGAAGAACAGCATCCGGTACACCGCCCGGCCGCGCATCCGCTGGTTCAGCAGCACGGCGAGGGCGAGCGCGAACGGCAACTGGACGACGAGCGACAGCGCGACGAGCAGGAAGCACCGCCACAGGTCGCCCAGGAACACCGGGTCCTTGAACAGCCGGGTGAAGTTGTCGGCGCCTATGTAGTCGGACGGCATGCCGAAGCCGCCCCACCGGAAGAAGGCGGCGTACACGGCGAACAGGATCGGCAGCAGCACCAGCACGCCGAACAGCACCAGAGCGGGCAGCTGGAAGCCGACCGCGGTGAGCCAGTTCCGTGTGCGCTGCCGCCTGCGCCCGCGCACCGCGGCACGGGGCGAGGGCGGCGGTCCCGTCGGGGGGCCGGTTCGTTTGTCCGGCAGGTAGGTGGAGGTCATCGCCGGCTACTGCTCTTCCTTCGCGGCCTTCGTGATCGACTCGGCGACCTGCTCGGGCGACTTGGAGCCGGCGATGAGCGCTCCGACGGAGTCGTTGACCTCCTGGCCGACGGCAGGGGCGTAGGCCTGGTCGAGGTAGAGCTGGAAGCCGGTGGTGCTCTTGAGCTGCTTCTGCACGGCCTGGAGGTTGGGGTCGGTGAGGGCCGCCTCGGCCGCCGGGACGACGGGCAGGACGCCGGTCTTCTTGACGAGTTCGCGGTCCGTGGTCTCGGAGGCGAAGAACTTCAGGAAGTCGACGGCGGCCTGGGGCGCGCCGCGGCGCAGCGCGTGTCCGCCGCCTCCGCCGAAGACCTCGGTGATGGTGCCCTTGCCGCCCTCGACCGCCGGGAACGGGAAGAAACCGAGGTCGTCGCCGAGCCCCTTGCCGGCGTCGGCCTGCACCACGGGGGCCCACTGGCCCATGAGTTCCATCGCCGCCCTGCCGTTGCCGACGCTCGCGGCCTGGCCGGTGGGCGTGGAGTAGGCGGCGCCGAGGAAGCCCTTCTGGAACGGCTTCAGGGCGACGAGTTCCTTCAGGTGTTCGCCGGCCTGGACGAACCCGGGGCCGGTGAAGTCCTTGTCCGCGTCGGCCTTCGCCATCGCGTCGATGCCGGCGGTGCGCATCGCCAGGTACGCCCAGTAGTACATGCCGGTCCACGTCTCCTTGCCGGCCAGGGCGATGGGCGTGACGCCGGCGGACTTCAGCTTCGTCACGGCGTCGAGGAAGCCGCTCCAGGTGGTCGGGGGCTCGCTGATCCCGGCCTTCTTGAAGAGCGCCTTGTTGTACCAGAAGCCGACCATGCCGATGTCGAACGGGATGCCGTAGAGCTTTTCGTCGATCAGGTACGGCTCCTTGGCGACGGGCAGCAGGCCGGTGGCGAAGTCCTGGGTGCGCTCGGTGAGGTCCTCGACCAGACCGGCGTCGACCTGCTGCTTGAGCACACCGCCGCCCCAGGTGTGGAAGATGTCCGGCAGCTTCCCGGAGGAGGTCAGCGCGGTCATCTTCGACTTGTAGGCGTCGTTCTCGAGCTGAACGATCTTTACCTTGACCTTGGGGTTCTGCGCCTCGAACTTCTTGGCCAGAGCGGCCCAGACGTCCTTCGTGGGCTGCGTGGTGGAGATGTTCCACCACTCGATCGTGGTCGTCCCCGACGACCCTCCGTCCGAGTCGCCGCCACAGCCGCTCAGTGCCGTGATGCCCAGGCCGGCCGCGGCGGAGGCCGCCAGGAAGCCGCGGCGGGACAGTGCCGGGTCGCCCATGTCATGCGCTCCTTGGGTACGGGGTGGACGTCGCCACGTCCACCCGCGGGATCGAAAGTTTCGGAAGAGATCCAGAAACATGCGTTGTTGCCGCACCCTAGAGACAGCCACCAAACGGTGGCAACCCCTTGTACGCGGTGAATCTGCGGCCAGCGCGCCTGGCACCCGGCGCATGCGAGCGCGGGAGGGGCGAAACTTTCGGATCTTCGACCGAACGTTACGTTCAGGCACCGGGAAACCGAGGCTCAGCGCCGGGCGGGCAGTCCGGCGCCCCCGGCCTATCGTGATCGGCATGCAGTCCTACACGATCGGCCAGGCAGCGCGACTGCTCGGCGTCAGCCCGGACACCGCCCGCCGCTGGGCCGACGCGGGCCGGATCACCACCCACCGCGACGACAGCGGGCGTCGCCTCGTCGACGGCCGCGACCTGGCCGCCTTCTCGGTCGAACTCGCCAAGTCGACCGCCGCCGAGGAGGGCACCCCGTACACCTCCGCCCGCAACGCCTTCCCCGGCATCGTCACGGCGATCAAACTCGGCGACGTCGCCGCCCAGGTGGAGATCCAGGCCGGCCCGCACCGGCTCGTCTCCCTGCTGACCCGGGAGGCCGTCGAGGAACTGGGCCTGGAGGTCGGCATGGAGGCCACCGCCCGCGTGAAGTCGACAAACGTTCATATCGACCGCACCTGACGATCGAGCCCGCTTGACGGAGCGCACCCGACGGAGTCCGCCTTCCGTGCGAACGCACATGCAAGCACTGCCAACACAGCCACCTCGCTCATGCGATACGACAAGGGACTTCTGCCTGGCAAATGCGCCAGTATGATCGGCAGTACCGGAAGGGCGCGGTGCTGCCCTTCCTCCGGCAGCCACGAGGAGCGACACCGAGATGACCCGTTCAGCGCACCGGACCCGTCGGCCCCTTCGGATCGCCGGTGCCGGAGCCGTGGCACTGCTGGTGCTGAGCGCCTGTGCCGATTCCGACGCGGACGCGGAGGCCGGGCCGTCAGGGTCGTCAGGGAACGACATCAGCGGCACGGTCACGGTGTTCGCCGCCGCCTCGCTCAAGGAGAGCTTCACGAAGCTGGGCGAGCGGTTCGAGAAGGAGCACCCGGGGACGAAGGTCTCCTTCAACTTCAGCGGCAGTGACAGCCTGGCCGCCAGCATCACGAGCGGGGCTCCGGCGGACGTCTTCGCGGCCGCCAGCACGAGGACGATGAAGGTCGTCACGGACGACGGCGCCGCGGCCGGCACACCGGCCACATTCGTCCGCAACCGTCTGCAGATCGCCACCCTGCCGGGCAACCCTGAGGGGATCGAGTCCCTCAAGGACCTGACGGCCTCGGGTCTGAAGGTCGTGCTGTGCGACAAGGAGGTGCCGTGCGGCTCGGCCGCGCAGACCGCCCTGACCGCCGCCGGGGTCGAGCTGACGCCGGTCTCCTACGAGCAGGACGTCAAGGGCGCCCTGACGAAGGTCCAGCTGAAGGAGGCCGACGCCGCCCTCGTGTACCGCACGGATGTGAAGGCGGCCGGTGACAAGGTGGAGGGCGTGGATTTCCCGGAGTCGGCGAAGGCCGTCAACGACTACCCGATCGCCCGGCTCGAGGACGCGCCGAACCCGTCGGGGGCCCAGGCGTTCATCGAGCTGGTGCGGTCGCCCGAGGGCCGGCAGGTCCTGACCTCGGCGGGCTTCCTCAAGCCATGACCAAGGCCAGCCCGACCGGCACGGCGGACCGGAGCGACCCGCGGCGGTCCGCTGCCCGCACGCCCTCGACCGCCCGCCGCCGGGCCCCGCTCCCCCTCCTCGTCCCCGCCCTGCTCGGCCTGGCGTTCCTCCTGGTCCCCCTGCTCGCCCTGCTCCTGCGGGCACCCTGGCGGAGCCTGCCGGAGCAGCTGACGAGCCCGGAGGTCTGGGAGGCGCTGCGGCTCTCCCTCGTCTGCGCCACGGCGGCGACGGCGTTGAGCCTGGTCGTCGGCGTCCCCCTGGCATGGCTGCTGGCCCGCACGGAGTTCCGCGGCCGTGGACTGGTCCGCGCCCTGGTGACACTCCCCCTGGTGCTGCCGCCGGTGGTCGGCGGTGTCGCCCTGCTGCTCGCCCTGGGCCGCAACGGGGTCGTCGGCCAGTGGCTGGACGAGTGGTTCGGCATCACCCTGCCCTTCACCACCACCGGCGTCATCCTCGCCGAGACGTTCGTGGCGATGCCGTTCCTCGTGATCAGCGTGGAGGGCACGCTGCGGGCCGCCGACCCGCGCTACGAGGAGGCCGCCGCCACCCTCGGCGCCTCCCGCTTCACCGCGTTCCGCCGGGTCACCCTGCCCCTGATCGCCCCCGGCATCGCCGCCGGGTCCGTCCTGGCCTGGGCCAGGGCCCTCGGCGAGTTCGGCGCGACCATCACCTTCGCCGGCAACTTCCCGGGCCGCACCCAGACCATGCCCCTCGCGGTCTACCTGGCCCTCCAGAACGACCCGGCCGCGGCCATCGCCCTCAGCCTGGTCCTGCTGGCGGTGTCCATCGCCGTACTGGCCGGCCTCCGCGACCGCTGGATGAGAACGGCCTGACCGATGCCCGAGCCCCGCAGGACACCTCGCCCCGACGAACGCACGACCGCGCCGGAGCCGACGACGGCCACCGACCCCACCACCGCCTCCGAGCCGACGACGGCCACGCCCGCGCCCCCGCCCCAGCCCTCGGCCACCCCCACGTCGGCGACCGGCCCGACAACCACCGATCCGACAGCCACCGGCCCGACAGCCACCGGCCCGACAACCACCGATCCGACAACCACCGGCCCGACAACCACCGATCCGACAGCCACCGGCCCGACAGCCACCGATCCGACAGCCACCGGCCCGACAGCCACCGGCCCGACAGCCACCGATCCGACAGCCACCGATCCGACAGCCACCGGCCCGACAGCCACCGATCCGACAGCCACCGGCCCGACAGCCGCCAGCCGCCCGGCAGCCACCGGCCCGTCAGCCGCCAGCCGCCCGGCAGCCACCGATCCGGCCACCCAGGCCGTCGGCCTCGATGCGCGGCTCGTCGTCGATCGCGGCCGGTTCCGGCTCGACATCGTCCTCACCGCCGCCCCCGGCGACGTCGTCGCCCTGCTCGGGCCGAACGGTGCCGGGAAGACCACGGCCCTGCGTGCCCTCGCCGGTCTGACCCCGCTCACCGACGGCCATCTGCGGCTCGACGGTGCCGATCTGCGGCGCATGCCGCCCGAGTCCCGCCCGGTCGGTGTCGTCTTCCAGGACTATCTGCTCTTCCCGCACCTGACCGCCCTCGACAACGTCGCCTTCGGCCCACGCTGCCGGGGCGCCGGCAAGGCGGAGGCGCGTGCCCGGGCCGCCGAGTGGCTGGACCGCATGGGACTGGCCGAGCACGCGAACGCCAAGCCCCGGCGCCTCTCCGGCGGCCAGGCCCAGCGCGTGGCCCTCGCCCGCGCCCTGGCCACCCACCCCCGGCTGCTGCTCCTCGACGAGCCACTCGCCGCCCTGGACGCCCGGACCCGCCTGGAGGTGCGCGCCCAGCTCCGTCGCCACCTCGCCGCGTTCGAGGCCGTCGCCGTCCTGGTCACCCACGACCCGCTGGACGCCATGGTGCTGGCCGACCGTCTCGTCGTCGTGGAGGACGGCCGCATCGTGCAGGAGGGCACGCCCTCCGACATCGCCCGCCACCCTCGCACCGAGTACATCGCCCAGCTCGTCGGCCTGAACCTCTACCGCGGGCAGGCCGACGGCCACACCGTACGGCTCGACGCGGGCCCCGCCATCGCGACGACGGAGGAGCTGACCGGCCCGGCCTTCGTGGCGTTCCCACCCGGCGCGGTGACCCTGTTCCGCGACCGCCCCACCGGCTCCAGCGCCCGCAACCTGTGGCGCTGCGAGGTCGCCGGCCTCGAGACCCACGGCGATCAGATCCGCGCCGAACTCACCGGCGAACTCGCCCTGGCCGCCGACCTCACCACGGTCGCCGCCGCCGAGCTCGACCTGCATCCGGGCGCCACGGTGTGGGCGGCGGTCAAGGCGGCCCAGACGCACGCGTACCCGGCGTGAACGGCGAAGGGCTCCGCCCGGCCGCACGGCCGAAGCGGAGCCCTTCCGACTCCTTGAGGCTCAGTCCTCGTACGCGTCCAGCGGCGGGCACGAGCAGACGAGGTTCCGGTCGCCGAAGGCCTGGTCGATGCGGCGCACCGGCGGCCAGTACTTGTCGGCGGCGCTCACCCCGCCCGGGAACACGGCCTCCTCGCGGCTGTACGCGTGCTCCCAGTCCCCGCCGAGCATGGCCGCCGTGTGCGGGGCGCCCCGCAGCGGGTTGTCGTCCGCGGGCCACTCGCCCGAGCCGACCTTCTCGATCTCGGCCCGAATCGCGATCATCGCCTCGCAGAACCGGTCCAGCTCGGTCAGGTCCTCGGACTCGGTCGGCTCGATCATCAGCGTCCCGGCCACGGGGAACGACATGGTGGGCGCGTGGAAGCCGTAGTCGATCAGCCGCTTGGCCACGTCGTCCACGCTCACACCGGTCGCCTTGGTCAGCGGACGCAGGTCGATGATGCACTCGTGCGCGACCAGCCCGCCGGGGCCGGTGTACAGCACCGGGTAGTGCGGCTCGAGGCGCTTGGCGATGTAGTTGGCGCTGAGCACCGCCACCTGCGTGGCCCGCTTCAGCCCCTCACCGCCCATGAGCCGGACGTACGCCCACGAGATCGGCAGGATGCCCGCCGAGCCCCACGGCGCCGCCGAGATCGGCCCCACACCGGTCTCCGGCCCGGCCTCGGGCTGGAGCGGGTGGTTCGGCAGGTACGGCGCCAGGTGCGCCCGCACGCCGACCGGGCCGACGCCGGGGCCGCCACCGCCGTGCGGGATGCAGAAGGTCTTGTGCAGGTTCAGGTGCGAGACGTCGCCGCCGAAGTGCCCCGGCTTGGCGAGCCCCACCAGCGCGTTGAGGTTGGCGCCGTCCACGTACACCTGACCGCCGGCCTCGTGGACCTGCGCGCAGATGTCGGCGACGTGCTCCTCGAACACACCGTGCGTCGACGGGTACGTGATCATCAGCACCGACAGCTCGTCACGGTACTGCTCGATCTTGGCCCGCAGGTCCTCGACGTCGATCTCGCCGTCCTCGGCGGTCTTCACGACGACGACCTTCATGCCGGCCATCACCGCGCTGGCGGCGTTCGTGCCGTGCGCGGAGGACGGGATGAGGCAGACGGTGCGCTGCTCGTCCCCGTTGGCCCGGTGGTAGCCGCGGACGGCGAGCAGGCCGGCCAGCTCGCCCTGCGACCCGGCGTTGGGCTGCAGCGACACCTTGTCGTACCCGGTGACCTCGGCGAGCCGCTCCTCCAGCTCACGGATGAGCGTGAGGTAGCCCGCGGCCTGCTCGGCGGGCGCGAAGGGGTGCAGCTGCCCGAACTCGGGCCAGGTGACCGGCTCCATCTCGGTGGTCGCGTTGAGCTTCATCGTGCAGGAGCCCAGCGGGATCATGCCGCGGTCCAGCGCGTAGTCGCGGTCGGAGAGGCGGCGCAGGTAGCGCAGCATCGCGGTCTCGGAGCGGTGCTGCTGGAAGACGGGATGGGTCAGGTACTCGTCGGTGCGCAGCAGGGCGTCCGGCAGCGTGTCCTGCGCGGTGGCGTCCAGGGCGTCGATGTCGCCCTCGGCGCCGAAAGCGCTCCACACGGCGGCGAGCATGGCCCGGTTCGTGGTCTCGTCGCAGGCGACCGACACGTGGTCGGCGTCCACGAGCCGCAGGTTGACGCCGTTGTCCCGCGCGGCGGCGACGACGTCGGCGGCCCGGCCGGGCACCCGCACGGTCAGCGTGTCGAAGTACGCGCCGTGGACGATCTCGGCACCGCCCGCGCGCAGCCCCTCGGCGAGGATCGTCGCGTAGCGGTGGGTGCGCCGCGCGATGGTCCGCAGGCCCTCCGGCCCGTGGTAGACGGCGTACATCCCGGCCATGACGGCGAGCAGCACCTGGGCGGTGCAGATGTTGCTGGTGGCCTTCTCACGGCGGATGTGCTGCTCACGGGTCTGCAGGGCCAGCCGGTAGGCCCGGTCCCCGTCCGCGTCCACGGAGACTCCGACGAGCCGCCCGGGCAGGCTGCGCGCCATCTTCTCCTGCACGGCCATGTAGCCGGCGTGCGGTCCGCCGAAGCCCATCGGCACACCGAAGCGCTGCGTCGTACCGACCGCGATGTCCGCACCGAGCTCGCCGGGCGACTTCAGCAGGGTGAGCGCGAGCAGATCGGCGGCCACGGTGACGAGCGCGCTGAGCTCGTGCGCCTGGTCGATCACCGGCTTGATGTCGCGTACGGCGCCGGAGGCGCCCGGGTACTGGATCAGCACGCCGTTGATCTCACGCCCGGCGACCTCGGCGGGGATGCCCTCGCTCAGGTCGGCGACGACGACTTCCACACCGGTCGGTTCGGCGCGGGTCTGGATCACGGCGATGGTCTGCGGCAGCGCGTCCGCGTCGACCAGGAACAGGCCCTTCTTGTTCTTGCCCATGCGGCGGGACAGCGCCATCGCCTCGGCGGCGGCGGTGCCCTCGTCGAGGAGGGAGGCCCCGGAGGTCGGCAGGCCGGTGAGCTCGGCGACCATCGTCTGGAAGTTCAGCAGCGCCTCGAGCCGGCCCTGCGAGATCTCCGGCTGGTACGGCGTGTAGGCCGTGTACCAGGCCGGGTTCTCCATCACGTTCCGCAGGATCACGGGCGGGGTGAAGGTCCCGTAGTACCCCAGCCCGATCATGGAGCCGAGCACCTCGTTGCGGTCGGCGAGCTCGCGCAGCTCGGCCAGCACCTCGGCCTCGGTGCGCGCGCCCGGCAGATCCAGCGCGTCGGCGTTCTTGATCACATCCGGCACCGCGGCGGCCGTCAGCTCGTCGAGCGAGCCGTATCCGACCTGGGCGAGCATCTTGGCCCGCGCTTCCTGGTCGGGGCCGATGTGGCGCTGCTCGAAGGGCGTTCCCTGTTCGAGCTCGGAGAGCGGAGTGCGATGGGCGGTCATGCGGAGGCCTCCTGGTCTGACGACCTTCGAGGGGCACCACGGCGCGGGTACCCGGACGGCCTCCCCCTCTGTCATCTCAACCTGAGAGCTTCACCGGATCGCCGTAAGGGACCCGGCTTTCACCGTCGGTGAGAGCGGAAGCCGTGAACACCCGCCCTGCTTTCCAGAGTGACCTCGTCCGTGCGGTACGTGGGCCTGAGAGATTCCGGGGAGGATTTGCTCCTTCGGCGCCTCCGATGGTGCCTGGAGGACTCTCCCGCACGGGGTCAGCAGCCGTTTGCCAGCGTACCAGCGAGGGCAAGGCACGGACTTTCGAGTGGCCGCTCCACCGTTTGTGCCCTTTTGTGGTACTTACGGATGAGTTTGCGACCAGTGGAGGGCCCGTGGAGACCGACATCGATCCGCGCAACCTGATCGGCCGCAAGGCGTTCGACCGCAACGGCACCCGCATCGGCACGATCGACGAGGTGTACCTCGACGACGCCACCGGTGTCCCGGAGTGGGCGGCGATACGCACCGGCCTGTTCAGCAGGGACGCGTTCGTCCCCCTCGAACCGAGCGAACTGATCGACGGCGCCCTCCACGTCCCGTTCGACCGGGCCCTGATCAAGGACGCCCCGGACTTCGGCGTCGGCCGCCATCTCTCCCCGGAGCAGGAGCTCCAGCTCTACCACCACTACGGCCTGGACGTCGCCGCCCCACCCCCGCTCAGAGACCACGACTTCGGCGACTTGGCCGGCAAGGACAAACAGCCCTGACCCTCCGGGCCCCCGCCAGCCCGCCATCACGCCCACCCCGCGCTCAGCCGCGCCACAGTCCCGCCCACCCCACCCATCACGCCGATCCCACGGGCAGCCGTGCCGCAGGCTCGCTCACCCACCCCCACCCTCCGGCCCACAGTCCAGCCACAGGCTCGCCCACGGCCCAGCTCGACCATCCCGCGACCAGCCGCGCCGCAGGCCCAGCCAGCCGACCCAGCCCGCCCACCCCGTCCATCCCGCGGGCCGTCGCGCCGCAGGCCCAGCCAGCCACCCCACCCAGCCCGACCATCCCGCGACCAGCCGCACAGGCGACCAGCCAGCCGACCCAGCCACCCAGCCCGACCATCCCGCGGGCCGTCGCGCAGGCGCCCAACCAGCAGACCCAGCCCGCCCACCCCGTCCAGCCCGCGGGCAGTCGTGCCGCAAGTCGGCACGGGTGGGCGCGGACGGCACCCCGTCAGCGCCGGGCTGCGCGACCCACCCCCGGCCCGCCCTCCCTACCTGGCTCATCGACCGACCGCCCCCGAGCCACAGGTACCGGCGCCCGAATGGCCCAGCCCCTCTCCACCGCTCCCTTCGGTTCTTCGCGCCACCAGCGGCAGCGGCTCCGCCGGCTCCAGATCCGGGTCGTCCACACGGAAGGTCCTCACACGCCCCGGCGCCGAATCGGGGGTCTCGAAGCGCACCGTGACCCGCCCCAGCCCACTCCCCTGCACCCACCCGTACCCGTACTCCGCGTGCCGCACATCATGCCCCGCAGCCCAGCGCCGCTCGGCCGGCGCCGACTCCACCTCGGCGGCCTCGACCTCGGCCTCCTCGCCACCACCCGGCGTGTCCTCACCCTCCCCGGCCGCCTGCGCGAACAGATCCTCCTGCGTGTAGTCGGCCAGCCCGCTCACCCCCACACCCAGCAGCCGCACCCCACCCGTCGTGTCCACCGACTCCAGCAGCCGCGCCGCCGCCTCCCGCACCACCGCCGGATCGTCCGTGGGCCCCCGCAGCGTCTCCGACCGCGTGAGCGTCGAGAAGTCGTACCGCCGCACCTTCAGCACGATGGTCCGCCCGGACAACCCCGCCCCACGCAGTCTGCGCACACACCGGTCGGCGAGCCTGCGCACCTCCATCCCGACCCGCACCCGGTCGTGGATGTCCACGTCGTACGTGTCCTCGACCGACACGGACTTCGCCTCCCGCTCGGCCACCACGGGCCGCTCGTCCCGCGCCAGCGCCATCGCGTACAGCGCGTGCCCGTGGGCCTTGCCGAGCAGCCGTACGAGCTCGTCCTCCCCCGCCTCGGCGAGCTCGTCGACCGTGTGGATCCCGGCCCGCCGCAGATGATCGCCGGTGGCCGGTCCGACCCCCGGCAGCGTGCGCACCGACAGCGGTCCCAGCAGGGCCCGCTCGGTCCCCGGCTCGATCAGTACCAGCCCGTCCGGCTTGGCCTGCTCGGACGCGATCTTCGCCAGCATCTTGGAGGCCGCGAGCCCGACCGACCCGGTGAGTCCCGTGACGGCCCGGATGTCCGCGCGCAGCTTCGTCCCGGCCAGACGGGCCGAGCGCTCGTCCCAGGCCGCCCCGCCGGCCTCCAGGTCCACGAACGCCTCGTCCAGGCTGAGCGGCTCCACCAGCGGTGACAGCGCCCGCAGCAACGCCATCACCTGCTCGCTGATCGACCGGTACAGCGCGAACCGCGGCACGAGATACGCGGCGTGCGGCGCCAGCCGCCGCGCCTGCGCCATGGGCATCGCCGAATGCACCCCGAACACCCGGGCCTCGTAGGAGCAGGTGGCGACCACACCACGCGGCCCCAGCCCGCCCACGATCACGGCCTTTCCGCGCAGGCTCGGCTTGGACGCCTGCTCCACCGAGGCGAAGAAGGCATCCATGTCGAGATGCAGGATCGTAGGCGCGGACCTCACATCTCCGATGCTGCCCTACACCACTGACAATGCCTCGCCGCAACGTACCGGCAGGGCGCCGCAGCGTACCGCCGGGCCATGCCCCTCTCAGCCGGTGCCCTCAGCCCCCAGCCAGGCGCCCTCAGACCGCCCGGTTCCGCCGCCGCGCCAGTTCGTCCGCCGGGTTGTGCCCGACCAGCGTCTCGCCCGTGTCGATGCGCTCCCCGTGCAGCTGCGAGAGCGCGCTCTCGACGTCCCGCCACACCACGCCCACGGCGATGCCGAAGATCCCCTGGCCGCCCTGGAGCAGCGCGTGCACCTCGTCCGGCGAGGTGCACTCATACACCGTGGCGCCGTCGCTCATCAGCGTCATGCGCTCCAGGTCACGAAAGCCGCGCTCGCGCAGGTGCTGCACGGCGGTGCGGATGTTCTGCAGCGACACACCGGTGTCGAGGAAGCGCTTGACGATCTTCAGGACGACGACGTCCCGGAAGCTGTAGAGCCGCTGCGTCCCCGACCCGTAGGCGGGCCGCACGCTCGGTTCGACGAGCCCGGTGCGGGCCCAGTAATCGAGCTGCCGATAGGTGATGCCCGCGGCCGCACAGGCCGTGGGCCCTCGATAGCCGATCTGCTCGGACGCCATGGACGCCGCCCCTCCGCTGTCCGGCACGGGTGTCGGCCGCTGCGGAGCGTGATCGGCGGCGCTGCTCTGGGCGGGGTAGCCCAGGTTCGACCGGAGCCGAGAGCTGGGGGGAGGGTACGGCCCGCCCGCCCCGAGACTCCGCCCGGGGGCACCCCCCGCCGTACCGTCGCCGCTGCTTCTCACGCCGACCTCCGTCCTTGACCTGCCTCCTCGACGGTAGGCAGTCACCAAGGGTGCGTCAACGATCGCCACACTCGGCACGCCGAGTGATAATCACCCTAAGAGTGGTTTCCCGTACCCCTTCGCGGGGAAAGGCTAGCCGAATGGCCTCCGTGCGAGCCGCGTGGCGCTACTGCTCCTCAGCGACCGCCGGTCACTGACTGCTGGTCCCGAAGTCCTCCGGCGAGATCTGGTCGAGGAACTCGCGGAACTTCTCCACCTCGTCCTCCTGCTCGTCCGGGATGGCGATACCGGCGTCGTCGAGCACCGTGTCGCTGCCGTAGATCGGCGTTCCGGTGCGCAGCGCCAGCGCTATGGCGTCGGACGGCCGGGCACTCACCTCCACCCCGCTGGCGAACACCAGCTCCGCGTAGAAGACGCCCTCACGCAGGTCCGTGATGCGCACTTCCGTGAGCTCCTGGCCGACGGCCTCCAGCACGTCCTTGAACAGGTCGTGGGTCAGCGGCCGTGCGGGAGCCATGCCCTGCTGGGCGAAGGCGATGGCCGTCGCCTCCCCCGGTCCGATCCAGATGGGGAGGTAACGGTCCCCTCCCACTTCACGCAACAGCACGATCGGTTGGTTGGAGGGCATTTCGACCCGGACACCTACGACATCGAGCTCGTTCACACAGCAACCCTAGGCTGTGCTCGGGACGTTTGGGTAGTCGGGCCGGGAACGGGTGGCCGATCCGGTCGCCGGAGACGCTCCGATCAGGGCAGGCGCACCCCGAGCGCCGTCTGCACCAGCGCGGCGTGCAGTTTCACCGTCAGCCCGGCCAGCTCCTTCGTACGGGCCTCGGCATGCGCCCTGGTCTGCGGGTTCCGGTGGCGCTTGAGCGGGGCGACGACCTGTTCCACCAGGCCGGCCTCCCGGTCGGCGGCCGCCTTCATGGCCCTCAGATGCCGGGGCTCGATCCCGAACCGGCCCAGCTCGGTGACGAGCCCGGCGACGGTGACCGCCTCGGCGTCGTAGACGCCGTCCTCCACCTGGGTGAGCAGCCCGTACGACTCCCACTCCGCGAGCTCCCGCTCGTCGATGCCGGCGGCCGCGAGCAGCTGGTCACGCCCGATACGGGCGGCGGTGGGCGCGTCCGACGGCGGCTCGCCGCCGGCGTCCGCGTCGCGCTGACGCCCGACCACCGGCAGCTGGACGCTCTCGCCCCGCTCCATGGCCTCCAGATGCTCACGGATCACCTTGAGCGGCAGGTAGAGGTCCCGCTGCATCCTGAGCACATGGCCGAGGCGCTCGACATCGGCGGCGCTGAACTTGCGGTACCCCGAGGGGGTCCGCTGCGGCTCGATCAGCCCCTCCGACTCCAGAAAGCGGATCTTGGAGATCGTGACTTCGGGGAACTCCTCGCGCAGCACGTTGAGCACCGTGCCGATGCTCATCAGTCCGGTCTCCGGTGCGGCGGTACCGTGCCCGGCACCGCCGCTCGGTGTGTGAAGCATGGGCCTTCCCTCGGGTCCCCGGTCGGCGTCCGGGGAGGGTCAGTAGCCCCGCTGGCTCGCGTAGAAGACCAGCCGGTACTTGCCGATCTGCACCTCGTCGCCGTTGGACAGGGCGACCTGGTCGATCCGCTCGCGGTTGACGTACGTGCCGTTCAGGCTGCCCACGTCCGCGACCGTGAACGAGCCGTCCGGGCTGCGACGGAACTCCACGTGCCGCCGGGAGACCGTCACGTCGTCCAGGAAGATGTCGCTCTGCGGATGGCGCCCCGCCGTGGTCAGATCGCCGTCGAGCAGGAAACGGCTGCCCGAGTTCGGCCCGCGACGCACGACCAGCAGCGCGGAACCCACGGGCAGCGCGTCGACGGCCGCCTGCGCCTCGGGGGACAGCGTCGGCACCGGCGTCTGCCCGGTGGCCTCGGCGTCGTAGGCCTCGATACCGGAGATGGAAATGGTGGACGTCGTCTCGGACGAGCGCTCCGGGGCGACTCCCGGCCTCAGCGGCGCGCCGCAGTTGGAGCAGAAGCGGCTGTTCTCCGCGTTGCGGTTACCGCACCTCGTACACACCAGGGCCGACATGGACGGATCCTCCTGCCGCGGCTGCCCACCGGGGGCATGGGACGCGTACGGGTCCGAAAAGTCTCCACCCGTACCTGAGGTTGACGGTTGTCCGAAACCTATGCCGCCCTGCTGGGCAGGGTCAACCGACGGCGCGCCCTGACCGCCGACCTCGTCCCGGAACAGCGGACGCTGCCCCTCCGCGTCAGGCTGTGCGCGATGACGAGCGGTCGCGTTGTCGCTGCCCTCTCGCGCGCTCTTGCCGAACAACTTCGCAAACAACTTCACGGGCGATTCCCCTTGACCGAAACAGACCCGCCCGTGGGGCAGGACGAACCCTGACTGAACACACTGACCGACCCGGACATCCTCACAACGTCCGTATCCACCAGACAGTTTCCACCACGCACCACCCAATCGGTGCGCCGACCCCCCGCAACCTCATGCCCTCGCCGGACGTCCCCCATGCACCCCCGGTTCACTGGGAGGACGACCGAGCGTAGTCAGGCCGCTTCGCCACTCGCAAGGCATCCACGACGATCTTGGTCGACCTTTCCACGGCTACGGTGGCCTGTTCCTTCTCGAGCGTCTGCACCACGCCTCCGGGAATGTTGAGCGCCGGCTCCAGGTCCTGCGGCTTGCCGATGACCTTGAAACGATAGGGCGCGGTGATCTTGTTCCCGTCGACGCTCACTCCGTTGCCGGAATCCGACAGATAGGTGTTGGCGACGACCCGCACTCCGTTCACCTGGATCGCCTCGGCACCGGCCGCGCGCAGCTCCTGGATGGCGTCGAGCAGCATGTCCGCCTCGACCGTCCCCTTCGTGTCCTCGATGGTCATCGTGATGCCGGGGCCCTGCGCGGCCACGGTGCCCGCGAGCACGCCGAGTTGCCGTTGCTTCTCGGCCGTCTGCCTGCGGGCCTCCTCGGCCTGGTCGGAACTGTTCTCCAGCTCCTCGCGCTGTTGCTCGAGTCCCTGCTTCTCGTCCTCAAGACGCTGCGTGCGGTCGTCGAGTTCATCGAGAATGCGCACCAGGTCTTCCTGACGTGCTCCGCGCAGGGCGCTGTCACTGTCGCTGTTGGAGGCCACCTGGACCGCAAGCCCGAAGCCTAGGCCGAACAGCAGCAACGCCACGATCAGTTGGGCCCGGGTGACCCGCGGCGGCCACAGCCCCTTGATCAGCCGCTGCCGCCCGGTGAGCCGAGGCTCCGCGTCCTGTTCGGGTGCCTCCTCCGCGGATGCCGCGGCGTCGGCCGGCACCTCGTCCGGCAGTTCCTTGCGCAGGCCGCCCGCGGACGCGGCCGCGGGTGCAGGTTCAGCCGCAGGCCCGGTCTCGGCCGCCCGCTCGGGTGTCGCCTGCTCGCGTTCGCTGTCGTTCGCGTGCTCGTGCTCGCTCATCGGCCTCACGCCCGGAACACGTGCCGGCGGATCGCCGCGGCGTTGGAGAAGATGCGGATGCCGAGGACGACGACCACACCGGTGGACAGCTGCGCCCCCACGCCCAGCTTGTCGCCGAGGAACACGATCAGCGCGGCCACGACCACGTTCGACAGGAACGACACCACGAAGACCTTGTCGTCGAAGATCCCGTCGAGCATGGCCCGCAGCCCGCCGAAGACGGCGTCGAGCGCCGCCACCACGGCGATCGGCAGATACGGCTCGACGACGGCCGGAACCTCGGGCCGGACCAACAGGCCGGCCACGACTCCCACGACGAGGCCCAGTACGGCGATCACGATGTGCCCTTCTCAGATATCGGCTGTGCAGTTCGTACGATCACACTCGGTGCGGCGGGCAGCCGGAGGTCGTCCTCCACCGAGATGGCGGTCCGGATGCCGTAGTTCTCCTGCAGGGCATGCAGATACAGCCCGTCCGCGCTGTTCTGGAACCGGTCGCTGAGACCCTGGCCGTCCCCCACCGCGAGCACCGTGTACGGCGGCACCAGCGGTCTGTTGTCGACCAGTATCGCGTCTCCCGCCGCCCTGATCGCCGACAGGGCGGTCAGCCGCTGCCCGTTGATCGAGATCGCTTCGGCGCCGGACTCCCACAGGCCGTTGACCACCCGCTGCATGTCACGGTCGCGGACCCGTCCCGTGTCGGAGAACCCGGAGGTCGAACGCGGATCGCCGTCCCCGCCCGCGCTCGTGTCCTTGGCGTCGTCGACCACGAGCTTCAGCCCCGGGCCCTGTACCGCCACGGCGCCCGACAGGATCCCCACCAGCTCGGACCGCTCGCTGCCGCCGCCGTGCCCGATCGCCTCGCGCTGCCGGGCGCTGACGTCCGCACGCAGCTCGTCCACCTGGTCCTCGAGCCGGTCGGCGGCCTCGGTCTCCCGGTCGATCCGGTCGATCAGCTCCTCGCGCTCCTTGGCGACGACGGGAGCGGCCACCCGCGCCTGAGCCGCCCCGACCGTCACGACCAGCGCGGCGAGCACCAGCCCCACCGCGAGACCCAGCTTGGCCCTGAGGGTTTTCGGCAGACCGCCCTCACCGTCGGCCTTCTTCCGCGCGGCGGCCTCGGCGTATCCGTCGTCGAGGCTGTGGTCCATGACGTTGGTGAGCAACGACATCGACGCATCCGGGCGTGGGAGCCGCTGAGGAGTGCTCCGAACGGGGGGTTGCTGCGGCATGCCGCACATCGTCGCACGCCGCGCCCACTGCCTTCGAACGGCCCTGCCCGCGCGCCGGACAGGCCCCTGTGGGGAGGCATGTCCGGCACGCGGGCCTACCGCTCGTACACGGTCCCGCGGCTAGCGTCCCGCGCTGTCCACGACCGCCGACCACTCGTCGAGCAGCGCCTGAGCGGAGGCGTCGTCGGGCCCTTCGGCCCACAGGTGCGTGACCGCCTCGGCGGGGTCGGGCAGCACCATCACCCAGCGACCGTCGGTCTCCACCACCCGCACACCGTCGGTGGTGTCCACGAAGCGGTCTCCGGCCGCCTCGACGACCCGCCGCATCACCAGACCCTTGACGGCCCACGGCGTCGCCAGGTCCCGCTTGATCACATGCGCCCGCGGGATACGGGCGTCGATCTGGCTGAGGGTGAGCTGCGTCCGCGCGACCAGCCCGATGAGCCGTACGAAGGCCGCGGTGCCGTCGTAGACGCTGCTGAACTCGGGGACGATGAAACCGCCCTTGCCGTCACCGCCGAAGATCGTGCCTTCCTCACCGCCCACGCGCGTGAGATCGTCCGGAGACGTCGTGGTCCACTCGACCTGCGTGCCGTGATACGCGGCCACCTGCTCGGCGATCCTGGTGGTGGTCACCGGAAGCGCGACGCGGCCGCTGCGCCGCTCGGCCGCGATCAGGTCGAGCATCACCAGCAGGGCCCGGTCGTCCTCGATGATCCGCCCCTTCTCGTCGACGAGGGACAGCCGCTCACCGACGGGGTCGAATCGCACGCCGAACGCGGCACCGGACGACGCCACGATCTCCCCGAGCCGCACCAGCCCCGAGCGCCGTATGTCGGCCGTCTCGGTCGGCCGGGACTCGTCGAGCCCGGGATTGATGGTCAGTGAGTCCACGCCGAGCTTGCCCAGCAGGCTCGGCAGTACCAGACCGGCACTTCCGTTGGACGCGTCGACGACCACCTTCAGCCCGGACTCCGCGATCCCGGTGATGTCGACGTTCCGCAGCAGCGACCCGGTGTACGAGTCGAAGACGCTCGCCGGGAAGTGCAGGTCACCGATCTCACCGGGGAACGCGCGCCGGTACTCCTGCCGCGCGAACACCCGGTCCAGCTTGCGCTGGCTGGCCTGGGAGAGGTCGGCGCCCTGCCCGTCGAAGAACATGATGTCGACGGAGTCCGGCACCCCCGGCGTGGTCCGGATCATGATGCCGCCGGCACTGCCCCGCGCGGTCTGCTGCCGGGCCACGGGCAACGGCACGTTCTCCAGGTCGCGTACGTCGATGGCGCTCGCCTGCAGCGCGGAGATGACCGCCCGCTTCAGCGCACGCGCACCTCGGGAGTGGTCGCGGGCCGTGGTGACGGTCGAGCCCTTCTTCAAAGTCGTCGCGTAGGCGCCGGCCAGCCGCACCGCGAGTTCGGGGGTGATCTCGACGTTCAGGATGCCGGAGACACCGCGGGCGCCGAAGAGATGCGCCTGCCCTCTGGACTCCCAGATCACCGAGGTGTTGACGAAGGCACCGGCCTCGATGGTCTTGAACGGGTAGACGCGGACATTGCCCTGGACGATCGATTCCTCACCGATCAGGCACTCGTCACCGATGACAGCGCCGTCCTCGATCCGCGCCGCCCGCATGACATCGGTGTTCTTGCCGAGCACGCAGCCCCGCAGATTGCTGTGCGGGCCCACGTACACGTTGTCGTGCACGACGGCCTTGTGGAGAAAGGCCCCGCTCTTCACCACGACGTTGGAACCGACGACCGTGTGCTCGCGGATCTCGGCGCCGGCCTCGACCTTGGCGTAGTCGCCGATGTACAGCGGCCCGCGCAGCACGGCATCGGGATGCACCTCGGCCCCCTCGGCCACCCACACGCCCGGAGAGATCTCGAAGCCGTCGATGTCGACGTCGACCTTGCCCTCCAGGACGTCGGCCTGCGCCTTCACATAGCTCTCGTGCGTGCCGACGTCCTCCCAGTAGCCCTCGGCGACATAGCCGTAGATCGGCTTGCCCTCCTTCATCAGCTGCGGGAAGACGTCACCGGACCAGTCGACGGGCACATCGGGTTCGACGTAGTCGAAGACCTCGGGCTCCATCACGTAGATGCCGGTGTTCACGGTGTCCGAGAAGACCTGCCCCCAGGTCGGCTTCTCCAGGAAGCGCTCGACCTTTCCTTCCTCGTCCACGATGGTGATGCCGAACTCCAGCGGATTCGGCACACGGGTCAGGCAGACCGTGACCAGCGCACCCTTTTCCTTGTGGAAATTGATGAGCTCGGTGAGGTCGAAGTCGGTCAGCGCATCGCCGGAGATGACGAGAAAGGCATCGTCCTTCAGGGCCTCCTCGGCGTTCTTGACGCTTCCGGCGGTACCGAGTGGCTTCTCCTCATTGGCATAGGTGAGCTCCATCCCGAGCTCCTCGCCGTCACCGAAATAGTTCTTGACGAGCGACGCCAGGAACTGGACGGTCACGACGGTTTCGTTGAGCCCATGCTTTTTGAGCAGCCGCAGAACGTGCTCCATGATCGGCCTATTGGCCACCGGCAGGAGCGGCTTGGGCATGCTTGAGGTCATGGGGCGCAGGCGCGTGCCTTCGCCCCCGGCCATCACGACGGCCTTCATGTCGGAAGCGTCCTCCTCGAAGAGACGACGGTCTAGCCGACTTCACCCGCCAGGATTGTCCCGCACTTTTTCCCTGCGGGCCATCGCGCCGCCATGCGCGTGCCAATCAGCGAGTTCAATCGGCCATGGTGTCCGCACGGACCAGACGGCGGACTTGGACCACGTAGAGGACTCCTGCCCACCAATACAGCGTTGTACCCCATCCGGCGAACGCCCATCCGAAAATAGCAGCGAGTGACGCGATCCAGCCAGTTCCGTCACTGAGCAGGAGGAGCGGGAACGCATACATCAGGTTGAAGGTGGCTGCCTTGCCGAGGAAGTTCACCTGGGGCGGCGGATAGCCGTGCCGCCTGAGGATGCCCACCATCACCAGCAGAACCAGCTCCCGCGCGAGCAGCACGCAGGTCAGCCAGAGAGGCAGAATCTCGCGCCAGGTGAGACCCACCAAAGTCGAGAGAATGTAGAGCCGGTCGGCCGCTGGATCAAGGAGCCGGCCCAGGCTGCTGATCTGATTCCATCGCCGCGCGAGCTTGCCGTCCAGGTAGTCACTGACACCGCTGAGGGCCAGGACCAGCAGGGCCCAGCCGTCGCTCTTGGGGCCGCCGAACTCGGGCCGGAGGATCAGCCACAGGAAGAGGGGGACGCCGACGAGCCGCGCCATGCTGAGGATGTTCGGGATGGTGAGGACACGGTCCGTCTGGACGCGAGTCTCCTGGACCTCCACCCGGGGGCCTCCTGTGGGGAAACGAGCCAACGATGCTCCCTGACCTTACCTCAACGCAAAAAAGCTCTGGCTCTCGGGCTGCACGCCCAAGAGCCAGAGCTCTAAAAGGAGTTCGGCGGCGTCCTACTCTCCCACAGGGTCCCCCCTGCAGTACCATCGGCGCTGTAAGGCTTAGCTTCCGGGTTCGGAATGTAACCGGGCGTTTCCCCTACGCTATGACCACCGAAACACTATGAAACAAACAACAACCGGCACATTGGTTGTTCGTGGTTTCAGAACCAACACAGTGGACGCGAGCAACTGAGGACAAGCCCTCGGCCTATTAGTACCGGTCACCTCCACCAGTTACCTGGCTTCCAGATCCGGCCTATCAACC